>JANNFB010000369.1:0-3087 GCA_031379365.1 Burkholderiales bacterium | reverse complement strand
TGTCGGCGATCTTCCTGGAGCTGTCGTTGATGCCCTTCATCGTCTCGACCACTTGGCTAACGACTTCGCCGCCCTCGATCGCGACGGTGCTCGCACCCAGAGCCAGCTGATTGGCTTGCTTGGCGTTGTCGGCGTTCTGCTGGATCGTCGCGGTGAGCTGCTCCATCGAGGCGGCGGTCTCTTCGAGGGCTGAGGCTTGCTCTTCCGTGCGCTGGCTCAGGTCTTGGTTGCCGCTGGCGATCTGGGCCGAGCCGGTGGCAATGCTGTCGCTGCCGTTGCGCACCGTGACGACGATGCTCAGCAGCTTGTCGTTCATGGTTTGCATGGCGCGCAGCAGCTGGCCGAGCTCGTCGCGCGATGTCGTCAAGATCCGTGTGGTGAGGTCGCCCGCGGCGACACGTTCGGCCAGCATCACGGCCTGGCTGAGCGGCCGGGTGACGGAGCGCGTGATGGCCCAGGCCAGCAGCCCGCCCACCAGCACCATCACACCGAGCAGACCGCCCATCAGCAAGCGCGACTGCGCGTACAGCGCTTCGCCATCGGCAGCCGCCTTGGCAATGAGTTCAATCTGCAGTTTCTTGAGCTCGGTGAGCGCGGCCATGTAGCTCAGCTCTGCCGGGCGCAGCTGGTCGCCCAGAAGGGCAACCGCCTCGGGCTTCTTGCCGGCCCGCGCCAGGTCCATCGTCTGCCGCTGCAGCGGCAGGTAGGTGCTGCGGGCGTCGAGCACCACCGCCAGCCGCTTCTTGCCCTCGTCGCTGGTGAGGGTCGGCGTCAATGCCTCCAGCGTCTTGATGATCCGCTCACGCGCGGTCTGCACGGTGTCGAGCGAGGCCGCCACTTTGGCCGCGTCCTCCGAGAGCACTGCGTTGCGCAGCTCGCGCGAAATCAGGTTGAGGTCGTCGACGATGTCGACCACTTTCTCCACTTTCGGCACGCGGTCGCTGCGGATCAGCGACAGGTCGGTGTTGATCGCGTGCAAGCGCGTCAGGCCGATGAACACCACCGCCACCGTCAAGGCGATGAGGGCGGCGAAAGCGGCGCCGAGGCGAGCGCTGATCGTGAGTCTGGTGAGCATGTTCAAGCGTCCGTTGCGTTTCGGAAGTGCGGTCTGTCGCAGGACTGCCGAGCGACTGCCCTGGTTGCAAATATCGGTCCGTTACTGTTCTGTTGAACCGGAGTGAAGCGCGTGAAAGCCAGCCAGTTCTTTGCCTCAAGGTCGGTGGGGCGGCTGTGGCCGGCCGCTCAACGCGAGAACATCCTTTGGCGCTTCTGCGTCTGGTCGATGTAGCGCTGCAGGGTGCGTTGCGCTGCGCCGTCGAGCTTGACGAAGGCGCAGCCCAGGCGGCGGGTGCTGTCGGTCGAGCCCATGCCGCCGCTCACGTGCTGCAGCGTCAGCCCGGTCTCGAAGCGGGTGTCGCCATCGAGCTCGATGTGCACGCCCGCCAGCGTAATGCCGGCGGCCAGCGCAGGCACGTCGGCGGGCAAGGCCAGGGCGCAGCCGCCGACGCTGACGTCGAGCACGCGCAGCGCGAGCTGCATCTCCGGCATCGACGGGTGGCGCAGGGTGGCGGTGGGTGAGCCACTGGCAGGGGTACGCACGCGGAAGCTGGTGCGCCGCTGGAAGCGGTAGAGCACGCGTGGAAAGGCCGCCTGCAAGGCGCTGCCGGTGCCGCCATGCACCAGCACCAGCCCCTGCAGATCGAACTGCAGCTTGATGCTGTCGAGGTAGGCCACCACGGTGGCTTCGCCGCCGTCCACCAAGGAGCGCACGGCGGGGTGGGCGGCGTCGGCAGCCAGGGACAAGCGCCGCTGGTGGCCGTCGACCGTCCAGGCCAGGGTGGTGTAGCTGGCGCCGCCGGGGCCTGAGAGGTGCACGCGCACGTTGTTGTCGATCAGCTGGCGCAGCAGCGCCAGCAGCTCGGTCGGGTGGTGCACCGCGAACTCGTCTTGCGCCTGCCCGCTCAGCTGGTGCAGTGCCGCCGGCTGGGTGTCCTGGAAGTTGGGTTGAGGAGCCATGGCCTCAATGCAGGGTGCGGACCTTGCCGGCCAGCATGCGGTCGAGGTCTTCGAGCCAGGGCTCGGCCAGGGTGCGGATCTCAGCGTCGTTGATCAGGATGCGCTGCATCAGGAGTGTCTTGGCCTTCGTGGCTTCGGCCGCCAGCGGCGTGGTCTGGGCGGCATGCTTGAGCTGGGCGATCAGCAGCACGCAGGCGCCTTCGAGTTTGACGACCTGCTCCCAGTCGGCCTCGCGGGCCGCGCAGAGCATGTCGGTGCTGGCTTTTTCCAGCGCTTCGTAGTAGCCGAGCAGGTGGGTGTTCATGGCGGCTCCTCAGCGTGCCGCGGGCGGTGGTGCGATCGAGGCCCAGGCCTGGCGCAGCGGCTGCACCAGGGCCAGGCATTCGTCGAGGGCGGCGGCGTCGTTGCGCAGGTTGGCCTGGGTCAGGCGCAGGCCGATGTAGGCATACAGGTCGGCCAGATCTGCGGCCAAGGAACCGCCGCCGGCGGGATCGAGGTTGGCCTTGAGGCCTTCGTCGACGATGCGCGCGGCGCGTCCGATGGCACGACCTTTGGCTTCTACCTGGCCGCTGGCCAGGGCGCCCTTGGCGGTGGCGATGGCGTCGACGAAGCCGTCGAACAGCATCGCCACCAAACGGTGGGGTGAGGCGCCGGCAACGGCGGTGTCGACGCCGACGCGGGTGTAGAGGTTGGACTGAGGCATGGCTGGGTCGCGGCTCGAGGCAAAGTCAAGGCGGGAGGCGTACATGGTGGAGGCCGGTGATCCGGTGCGTGATGCAGACAATGGTGTTATCGGTTGCCATGCCAGCCGGCTTGAGCCTCATCGCGCTGCCGTTTGGAAGTGAAAACGGCCTGCATTTCTTGCAGGCCATGGCCATCGCGCGAGCCTGTGGCTCAGGCCGCGTTGCCGGTCTTGTTCCAGTTCGTGATCTGCTGCTGGACGTAGCCGGACAGCCCGGCGAGCTGGTTCATCTGGGTGTCCAGCGCGGCGTACTGGGCGCGCAGGCGGGCCTCGATGCGCGTGACCCGGTCTTCCAGGCGGTCCTGTCGGTCGCGGTTGAGTTCGAGCCG
>JANNFB010000355.1:0-2220 GCA_031379365.1 Burkholderiales bacterium | reverse complement strand
CCCCCCATGCACTTTCACGGCCAGGATGTCGACGTCCTTGTCAGCCGAACCGAGGCTGCTGGCATCGACCGACTGCTGGTGCAGGACGCGCGCCAGCGATCCGATCTGGTTGCGCAACTCGGCGGCTTGTTCGTACTCGAGGCGCTCTGCGTGGGCCATCATCCGCTGTTGAAGATCGTCGAGCACGTCTTGCGTATCGCCGCGCAGGAAGCGTTCGGTGTCGGCCACGTCGCGTGCGTAGTCCTGCGCCGAGACCAGGCCCACGCACGGCCCGGTGCAGCGGCGGATCTGATACAGCAGGCAGGGCCGCGATCGGTTGGCAAACACGGTGTCTTCGCAAGTCCGCAGCCTGAACACCTTCTGGATCAGGTGGATCGATTCCTTCACTGCCCAGGCACTGGGGTAGGGCCCGAAGTAGCGATGCCGCTTGTCGACGGCGCCTCGGTAGTACGCCACCCGCGGATAGCGCGCCGCCGCTGGCACGCCTTCGGCGCTGGGCGTCTGCAAGCCGGTGATCTTCAGGTACGGGTAGCTCTTGTCATCGCGAAACAGGATGTTGAAGCGCGGGCTGAGCGCCTTGATCAGGTTGTTCTCTAGCAGCAGGGCTTCGGCCTCGCTGCGCACCACCGTGGTTTCGAGACGCGCAATGCGCGCCACCATCAGGCCGATGCGGGTGCCAGCGTGGTCTTTCTGGAAGTAACTCGAGACCCGCTTGCGCAGGTTGATGGCTTTGCCGACGTACAGCACCGCCCCGGCCGCGTCGAAGTAGCGGTAGACCCCTGGCCGCTGCGGCAAGGCCGCCACCTCTGCGAGCAGGCGTGCGTGGGCAACTTCGGCGGCAGGCTCATCGTTCATGCGCTGGGATTATCGATGTCGATAATTGGCCGATGCACTGGGACCTCTTCTGCCGCGTCATCGACAACCATGGCGATCTCGGCGTGAGCTGGCGTCTGGCCGCCGACCTGGGTTCGCGCGGCGAGCAAGTGCGTCTCTGGGTCGATGAACCGGGCGCCCTGGCCTGGATGGCGCCCCGCGGCGCACCCGGGGTCCGCGTGATCCACTGGGCCGAGCCGGCGGCGGCGGTCGAACCCGGGGACGTGGTGATCGAGGCGTTTGGCTGCGATCCACCGGCCGACTTCGTCGCCCGCATGGCTGCGCAAGCCGAGGCGCCGGTCTGGATCAACCTCGAGTACCTCAGCGCCGAGCCCTATGCCCGGCGCTGCCACGCCCTGCCCTCACCACAACAGAGCGGCCCGGGCGCCGGTCTGACCAAGTGGTTCTACTACCCCGGCTTCACGCCTGACAGCGGTGGCCTGCTGCGCGAAACCGACGCGCTGGCGGGCACCGACAACACTTGGCTGGCAGCCCAAGGCGTGACCGTGCACGACGGCGAACGCCCTGTCAGCCTGTTCGCCTACGCCAACGCCCCGTTGCGCGAACTGCTCGATCGGCTGGATACCGAGCCGACCCTGGTGCTGTTGGCCGCCGGCGCGGCCCAAGCCCCCGCGCTGGCGCTGTTCGACGCGCAGCACCGGCGCGGTCGGCACCTGCGCGCCCACCCCCTGCCCTGGTTCGACCAAGCAGACTACGACCGGCTGCTGCACACGTGCGACATCAACTTCGCCCGCGGTGAGGACTCCGTCGTGCGCGCCATGTGGGCGGGCGCGCCCTTCGTCTGGCAGATCTATGCCCAAGCCGACGGCGCGCATGCCGCCAAGCTCGAGGCCGTGCTGGACCAGCTGCTGCCCGTCGGCTCGCCGGCCGTGGCCGCCGAGGTGCGCGCGCTGTGGCGCGCCTGGAACGGCCTGGGCGCGTGGCCCGCTCACCTGCCCACGGCCAGCGGCTGGCGCGCGCTGAGCGAGGCCTGGCGGCAGCATCTCGCCGCGCAATCCGACCTCACCAGCCGCTTGCTGGGCTTCGTGGCCGCGAAACGGTAGAATTGCGGGCTTTGCGCAGTGGCAACCGCCACGTCTTCACCCAACTACGCGCCCCACACCCAACACCGCCAGACACCATGAAAACCGCTCAGGAAATCCGCGCCGGCAACGTCATCATGCACGGGAAGGACCCGATGGTCGTGCTCCGCACCGAGTACAGCCGCGGCGGCCGCAATTCGGCCACCGTGCGCGTCAAGATGAAGAGCCTGCTCAACGGCTTCGGCGCTGAAGTCGTGTTCAAGGCCGACGACAAGATGGACCAGATCGTGCTGGACAAGAAGGA
>JANNFB010000321.1:0-2611 GCA_031379365.1 Burkholderiales bacterium | reverse complement strand
CTGCGACTGCCCTGCGCTGCTCGGCTTCGAGGCCCCGTCGCGAAACTCCCGCCGTTCGCTGCGCTCACTGTGGTCGAACAGTCGCGCCGAGTCAGTGCACGAAGCGCGCTGCGCGCGCGGGCCTCGAAGCCTGTGCTGCTCGGCGCCTCAGATGCGCGCTGCGCCCGGCCCGGCAGCCCCGTTGCAGATACCGTGTTGGCCTGCGGGGCGACGAACAACCACGCTCTTGCCCGCAAGGCGGCGGGCGGGGCCTGGGCGGGGCGGATCGGCGCCGCCGAGAAGCGCAGGCTGGCCGGCCGCGCGCGTACCCGCGCGCTTCGTGCTCTGACTCGTTGCAGCTGTCCGACCACAGTGAGCGCAGCGAGCGGCGGGAGTTCTGCAACGAGGCCGGCCAGCCGAGCATCGCAGGGTACCCGCAGCGCAGCGAGGGGCCAGCCGTTTGAGCTCCGCCCAGGTCGCGCCCGGCGCCTTGCGCGCACCAATCCATGCATGCTGCAGCGGACGTCTGTGACCGTCTGCATTGGGCCGCCACCCGAAACTGGTTTCAGAAGTCCGCTTCGCTCAGGCGGCGAGACTGCTGGACCGCCCCACTCAGCCGAACACCATCATCCAAATCGCCACCGCCACGTGGCCCCAGATACCGATGTTGAAACCAAGCAGGCCGAACAGCTTGGCCCACGCGAACAGCGCACGGGCGCGACGCAGGCAGCCCTCTTCTCCGGTGACGCCGTAGAGCAGGATGTAGATCACCGAAGGCACGAAGGTGCCGACCGTGAGCACGGCCATGACCCAGTAGAAGACGGTCATGCCGTCAAAGCCACAGGGTCACGCGCTCCAGCAGCAGCACCGCCGCGAATCCGAGCAGGGCGATCAGGGTCCACTTCAGGATCAGCACGCAACGCTGGCGCCAGACCACCTGACCGGTGGCCAGGAAGACGGCGAAGCAGAGCAGGCCCGAGACCAGCAGCAGGCCGACGACGAGGCGAAAGATCAGCATGTGGCGGGCCCTTCAGGTGTCACCACGCCGGCGCCAGCTCGGCAAAGCCGGCCGGCGCGTCGGCGGCGTCGTCGAAAGTCGCGATCTCGTAGGCGCCGGTGTCGGCCAGCAGCGCGCGCAGCAGCTTGTTGTTCAGCGCATGGCCGCTCTTGAAGGCGGTGTAGTGCGCCAGCATGGGGTGGCCGGCGATGTGCAGGTCGCCGATGGCGTCCAGGATCTTGTGTTTGACGAACTCGTCGTCGTAGCGCAAGCCCTCGGCATTGAGCACGCGCGTGTCGTCGACCACGATCACGTTGTCCATGCTGCCGCCCAGGCCCAGACCACGCGCGCGCATGGCCTCCACGTCCTTGCTGAAACCGAAGGTGCGGGCGCGGGCAATGTCGCGCTTGTAGCGGCCGGAGCCCATGTCGAAGCTGACGCGCTGGCCGGTGGCATTGACAGCGGGGTGGTTGAACTCGATCTCGAAGCTCAGCACATAGCCGTGATGTGGTTCGAGCCTGGCCCATTTCAGGTTGGCGCCCTCGCCTTCGCGCACTTCCACGGGCTTCAAGACGCGGATGAAGCGCTTGGGCGCGTTCTGTAACTCGATGCCGGCGCTTTGCAGCAAGAAGACGAAGCTGGCGGCCGAGCCGTCGAGCACCGGCACTTCATCGGCGGTGATGTCGATGGCCAGGTTGTCCAGGCCCAGGCCGGCGCAGGCCGACAGAAGGTGCTCGATGGTCTGCACCTTGGGTGCACCGGGGTCGCCCCCGGCGCTGATCGTCGAAGCCATGCGCGTGTCGCTGACGCTCTGCGGATTGACGGCAATCGTCACCGGTTGCGGCAGGTCGGTGCGACGAAAGACGATGCCGCTGTCGGCCGGCGCAGGCTTGAGCGTGAGCTCGACCTTCTGGCCGCTGTGCACGCCCACGCCGACGGCGCGGGTGAGGGACTTCAGGGTGCGCTGTTGCAGCATGGCGCGCATTGTCCCGCACGGCAAGTGACCGTGCGGGACAGAGGCCCATAAACGCTCAGTCGGCTTGCTTGCGCAGGAACGCCGGGATCTCGATCTCGTCCATGCCATTGCTGGCCAGGGCATCGACCTTGGCCGCGGCCTGGGTGCGGCCATGGCGCCAGACGCTGGGCGTGCTGAGCGCGCTGTAGTCCTGCGCTGCAGGCTGCTGCAGACCGCCCGCCGTGGCCGGCGCCATCGCGCTCATGATCGGCAGGTTGTCGGTGCCGGTGCGCAGGGCGCTGTGCACCATGGTCATGGGCGTGCTCTGCACGATGCGCTTCGCAGGCGACAAGCCGGTGGCGATCACGGTGACGCGCAGCTGGTCGCCCAGGCTCTCGTCGTAGGCGGTGCCGTAGATCACATGCGCGTCCTCGGCAGCGTAGCGACGGATCGTGTTCATCGCGTTGCGGCTCTCCGACAGCTTGAAGTTGGCCTTGCTCGCCGCAATCAGCACCAGCACGCCGCGCGCACCCGACAGGTCGATGCCTTCGAGCAACGGGCAAGCCACGGCCAGGTCGGCCGCCTTCTTGGCGCGGTCGGGGCCGGTCGCCGAGGCCGTGCCCATCATGGCCTTGCCGGGCTCGCTCATCACGGTCTTGACGTCTTCGAAGTCGACGTTG
>JANNFB010000315.1:0-34560 GCA_031379365.1 Burkholderiales bacterium | reverse complement strand
ACCTTGACCGCGTTGGCCAGGATGTTCACGCCTTCGACCATGCGGGCACGGGCCTCGCCGCCGAAGATCACGTCTTTTGCTGCCATGTCTATTTCTCCGAAATCTGTGGGGGGATGATTACTTGGCGACGACTGCGAACAGATCGTCTTCCTTCATCACCAGCAATTCGTCGCCGTCAAGCTTGACGGTTTGGCCGCTGTACTTGCCGAACAGCACGCGGTCACCGACCTTGACGTTCATGGCGCTGAGCTCGCCCTTGTCATTGCGCTTGCCCGGGCCAACCGCCAGGACTTCACCCTGGTCGGGTTTTTCGGCAGCGTTGTCGGGGATCACGATGCCCGAGGCGGTCTTGGTTTCTTGCTCGAGGCGCTTGACGATCACGCGATCGTGCAACGGACGAAGTTTCATGTTGTCATCTCCAATGGTCTCGAAAGTGAGATTGAGAATTGCATGCAACGAAAGTGTGCACACATTCACATCGAATGGCTCGCGCTGGGCGGAGGCCGTTAGCACTCATCCGTGACGAGTGCTAGCAATTGGATTATAGGGGCGCGCGGGCGCCTTTCAAGGCGCCCTGGAGATTCAATGCGTCGGTCCGTCGGTCGCGGCGTCAGGCTCGTCTTCGGACGTCGGTGGGGCCGCCACGCGGTAGCCTTCACTGGCCCAGGCGCCAAGGTCGACGCCAGCACAGCGCGGGCTGCAAAACGGCCGCCAGCGATTGCTTGCGGCAAAGTCGCAAAGCTCCCTGCAAGACGGGCAGGGCACCCGCCGTACTTTGCCTGGCGATACGCTCATTGGCAGAGCGTGAGCTCGAATGCGTGGTCTTCGGTGACCGGCCGCATACGTCCTTCCCCGTCGGCGCACATCAGGCGGATTGCGACCATCAGGCGGTGGCCCGAAATCTCAGGGACCAGCCCCAGGGCACCATCCAGACGCATGCGCAAAAGGTGGTAGGTCTTGCCGGCCGGCAGGCTCTGCTGGAACTGTCCGCCATGAGCCACGACCCGTTGCGGCGCGCCCGACTCGCGCAGCAGGCCGAGCAGGACGTTCAAGGCTTCGGCCAGGGGCGTCAAGGTGGCGATCCACTGCATCAGGTCTGTGCGGCGCCGACCGGCGTCATGCTGCTGCCAAGCGTAGTACGCCGGTAGATCGAACTCGCAAGTGCCGCCTGGGATATTTATGCGGCTGCGAATGCCCATCAGGAACTCGTTGCTGCTGAGCACGGCCCCCGCCTTTCCAGGCAGTGCATTGAGGCCGGCGAAAGCGTGCTCGATCCTGCCCAGCACGCTGTCGAGCGCGGCTTCCGAGATCGCGGGGTTGCCGCGATAACTCTGGTACTGACCCCGATGACGCTCGAGATCCTTGAGCAAGTCACTCTTCAGATCGGCGCGCGAGGCGACGTCGACGATCTCGAAGATGGTGGTCAGCGCAAAGTGGTGATCGAGCGCTGCGTCGCGTGGCATCAGCTGGCCCAGGCGATCGAAGAGCTGTTCCAACCGCAGCATGGTGCGGATGCTTTCGTTGAACGGGTACTCGTAGCGGACCAAGTCGAGCTTTCGCGGCGCAGCGGCGGAAGCCGCGAGAGTTATTGTTCCACAGCGTTTTGCGCCAGCGCCTGCCATTGCCGCCACACGCGGTCCACCCGTACCTCAAGTGCCGCGAGGTCGATGCTGTCGTTGAAGATCACGGCGTCTGCAATCGCGCGGCGTGCCGCGCGGGAGGCTTGCCCGGCAATCACGCGTTCGGCGGCATCACGGGACCAGCCGGGGCGCCTGACGACGCGGGCAATCTGGGTCTCGGGGTCGCAATCGATCACCAGGATGCGGTCGACCCGCGCGCGCCAGTGAGGCGACTCCGCCAACAGCGGGACGTCGAACACCAAGGTGCCGCAGTTGGCGGCCGCGGCGGCCTCGCGCTCAACTTCAGTCGCGATCATGGGATGCAGGACGGCCTCCAGGCGCGCCTTGGCGGTGGGATCGGAGAACGCCAGCGTGCGCATCGCGTTTCTGTCCATGGCGCCGTCGCTGCCGACGATGGCGTTGCCGAAGGCGGCACGCAGCGCCGGAATGGCTGCGCCGTTGGCCGCGCTGAGCCGGTGGGCGATGGCGTCGGTATCGATCACTGCGGCGCCATGCCGCGCCAGCAAGGTGGCCACGGTGCTTTTGCCGCTGCCGATTCCGCCGGTCAGGCCAATGCGCAGCGGCGGCGCCACGTCAAGCCCAACCGATCCAGTCCAGAACGGCGGGCGCGCCAGCGAACATGACGACCAAGCCCGCACCAGCGAGGAAGGGGCCGAAAGGCACATAGCGGCCCTCACGCAAGGTCGCAGCGACTTTCATCCCGATTCCAACCGCCGCGCCGATCACCGAAGCCAGCAGCAGGATCGGGACGATCATTTGCCAGCCCAGCCACGCGCCCAGCGCTGCCAGCAGCTTGAAGTCGCCGTAGCCCATACCCTCCTTGCCCGTCGCCAGCTTGAACAGCCAGTAGACCGACCACAGGGACAGGTAGCCTGCGACAGCCCCCCAGGCGGCGGAGTGCAAGGGCAGTGTCCACCCGAGGGACGACGCGACCAGACCTGCCCAAAGCAGCGGCAAGGTCAGAGCGTCAGGAAGAACGGTCGTGTCCCAGTCGATCAGCGCGAGCGCAACAAGCGCCGCCGCAAATCCGCACCAAAGCAGTGTTGTCGGCTGCGCTCCGAATCGCCACGCGATGGCGCCAAACAGAAGCGCGGTGAACAACTCGACCAACGGGTAGCGCACCGAAATGCGCGAAGAACAAGCCGAACAGCGGCCCTTGAGTTTGAGCCAACCAATCAGGGGCAGGTTCTCATGCCAGGCCAACGCGTGCCCGCAGGCGGGACAGCGTGAGCGTGGGCTGGCAATTGACAGTGGCGCCAGTCCATCGACGACCTGGCCAAGGTGCTTTGCCGTCAGTTGCAGTTCGGGACTCGGGTTGGCCTTGGGCTTGCCGGCGCCAAACACACGGCGCCACGAGTCCTCATCGGCCAGTTGGTGTGCCACATCTGCCCACCACTGCCGCTCCAGGATCAGCGGCAGCCGGTGGATCACGACGTTCAGGAAGCTGCCGACGCACAGGCCCAGCACGGCCAGCGCGAAGGGCGAGAGAAGCAACTCCAGGGGCAGCACTTCCTTCATCGGTGCGGCGTCAAACGACCGCACCCAGCTTGAAGATCGGCAGGTACATCGAGACCACGATGCCACCGATCACCACGCCCAGGATCACGATGATGAAGGGTTCCATCAGGCTCGAGAGGCCCTTGACCATTTCGTCGACCTCTTCCTCGTAGAACTCCGCTGCTTTGCCCAGCATGTGGTCGAGCGAACCAGATTCTTCGCCGATCGCTGTCATCTGCAACACCATGGTCGGAAACACCCCTGTGTTCTGCATCGCCATGGTCAAGGAGGTGCCTGTCGAGACTTCCTTCTGGATCTGTTCGGTGGCGATCGCATAGACCGCGTTGCCGGACGCGCCGCCAACGGAGTAGAGCGCTTCAACCAAAGGCACGCCGGCACCGAACATGGTGGACAAAGTTCGAGTCCAGCGCGCCAACACGGCTTTGCGGATCAATTCGCCAAAGACCGGAATACGCAGAAACAGACGGTCCATCACCATCTGCATTTTTTCGGAGCGACGCCAGGACTGCAGGAAGAAGTAACCGCCACCGATCATGACGCCGAACAACAGCCACCAGTACTGAACGAACTGGGCCGACATCCACATCACAGCCAGGGTTGGTGCCGGCAGGTCGGCGCCGAACGACTTGAACACGTCCGCAAAGACTGGTACCACGAAGATCATGATCACGGCCAGCACGATGAAGGCCGTGACCATCACGGCGGTCGGGTACATCAGCGCCGACTTGATCTTGCTCTTCAGGGCGAGTGTCTTTTCCTCGTAAACAGCCAGGCGGTCGAGGATCTGCTCCAGGATACCGGCGGCCTCGCCTGCTTCGACCAGATTGCAATACAGAGCATTGAACTGCATCGGGTGCTTGCGGAAGGCAACCGACAGACTGGTGCCGGTCTCAACATCGGTACGGATGTCATTGAGCAGCTTGGTCATGCGTGGGTTGGTGCTGCCACGGCCAACGATGTCAAAGGCCTGCAGCAGGGGCACACCGGCCTTCATCATCGTCGCCAACTGGCGAGTGAAGATGGCGACGTCCTTTTGCTTGATCGATGAGCCGCCGCGCATGCGGCGTTTCTTGACCTTCGTCACAAGGATGCCTTGACGGCGCAGCGTGGCACTGACCGCTGCTTCGCCGGCTGAGCGAATTTCGCCTCTGACGACCTTGCCGTTCTTGTCCTTGCCTTCCCACTCGAAGACAAAGTCCTTTATATCCCTTGCGGCTACCGCAGTCGCCATAGAGCCTCCGAGGCCTGGTTAACTTGTGATTGAAAACTGAGCCGCGTCATCACTCGTTGGTCACGGTGATGATTTCCTCGAGCGTCGTGACGCCGATGCGCACCTTGGCCAAGCCCGCTTGACGCAGGTCACGCACGCCGTTGCGGTGCGCCTCGTGCTGGATGTCGAGTGCCGAACCCTCGGCCAGGATGATGCGCTGCATCTCTTCCGTGATCGGCATCACCTGGTAGATGCCCACTCGGCCCTTGTAGCCGTTGCTGCACGCCGAACAGCCGACGGCCTTGTAGGGCTTCCATGTGCCTTCGATGTCGGCATCCGCGAATCCAGCTCGTTTGAGTGCTTCGCGAGGGTACTCCACCGTTGTCTTGCAAACCTCGCAGAGGCGTCGCGCCAACCGCTGGGCCGTGACCAGCAGCACGCTCGAAGCGATATTGAACGGTGCCACGCCCATGTTGAGCAGGCGCGTCAGTGTTCCCGGTGCGTCGTTCGTGTGCAGCGTGGACAAGACCAGGTGGCCCGTCTGCGCCGCCTTGATCGCAATGTCGGCGGTCTCGAGGTCACGAATCTCGCCGACCATGATGATGTCGGGGTCTTGGCGGAGAAAGGCCTTGAGCGCCACAGAAAAAGTGGTGCCCGCCTTGTCGTTGACGTTCACCTGGTTGACGCCCGGCAAGTTGATTTCAGCCGGATCCTCTACCGTGGAGATGTTCACCCCCGGCTGATTCAGGATGTTCAGGCAGGTGTAGAGGGATACGGTCTTGCCTGAGCCGGTTGGGCCCGTCACCAGCACCATGCCGTAAGGCCGCTGGATGGCCGACATCAGGCGCTCTTTCTCGATCTTCTCGTAGCCCAGGGCGTCGATGCCCAGCTTTGCGGACGAGGGGTCGAGGATCCGGATGACGATCTTCTCGCCGAACAGCGTCGGCAGCGTGCTCACCCGGAAGTCGATCGCGCGGTTGCCGAACTTCAGTTTCATCCGGCCGTCTTGCGGTACGCGCTTCTCGGCGATGTCCATCCGGCTGATGACCTTGATCCGGGAGGCCAGCTTGTCCTTGATGGCGATCGGCGGTTGGGTGATCTCGCGCAACTCGCCGTCGACGCGGAAGCGAACTCGGTAGTGGTACTCGTAGGGTTCGAAATGCAGATCCGACGCGCGGGCGTTGATCGCATCGATCAGCATCTTCTGCAGGAAACGGACGACAGGCGCGTCTTCCACTTCCTGCGAGACGTCGCTGGCAGACTCCTGTTCTGCCCCGGCGTCGTCGGTGACATCGAAGTCGAAGTCGCCCACTGCCAAGGATTCGATGACGTCGCTTGCGCTGGCACCACTGTTGGCCAGCAGTTTGGCGAGCTTGTCGTACTCGACCACCACCCACTCGGGAGACAGTTGGGTGGCGAACTTGATGCGCTCGACAGCCTCCTGGTCGGTCGGGTCGGCTCCTCCGATGAACAATCGATTGCCGCGTTTGCCCAACACGACAACCTGGTACTGGCTGACCAACTTGTTGTCGATCACATTGCGCGGCAAGCGCTCGGTGTCGACGGCCGCAAGGTCTAGCACCGGCAGTGCCAGCGCACCTGCCAGGGTATGTGCCAGATCAGCCGCTGAGACGGAGCCGGCGGAAATCAGCGCCGAAACGAAGCTCGTCTTGCGTTCGGCCGCGGACTTGACCAGCCCTTCGGCTGTCTTGGCCCCCAGCTTGCCCGCGTGCACGAGCACCCGGGCAACGCCGGACAGCGAGGAATGAGGAGCTTCAGCCAGCGTATCCACGTTAGGAGCGTCAATTCACAATGCAAATGAGCCCCAACATCATCGCTGATCCCTAAGGCACTGTAAATTGGACTGCCCCCGCATGTCGGCAACAGTTCACACCGGCTGCCGCTGCTTCCGTCCGCTTGAGAAAGCCGTCGATCGCAGGCGGGCGGCGAGATTTGGTCGGGGTGAGAGGATTCGAACCTCCGGCCTCTACGTCCCGAACGTAGCGCTCTACCAGGCTAAGCTACACCCCGATGCCCGCCGCGTGACGGCGGTTCGATAGCAGCCACACGCCATCAGGAAGAGCGGTCGACCGATCGAGCGCAGAATTCTAGCAGAGCGTCGCGGTAAGGCGACGGCGCAAGGTGAGCCAGACTGCCCCGCGCTGCGGTCGCCTCGTCTCGGGCCACCTGCCGGGCGGCCTCGAGAGCGCCGGTTCGGCGTACAACTGCCACGATCTCGGTCAACCGCGATGCCTCGCCGTGCTCGATGGCCTGACGCATCATGTTGCGTTCTGCAGCAGAACCGCGCGCCATCGCGACAAGCAGAGGCAGGGTCGGCTTGCCTTCGCGCAGGTCGTCACCGACGTTCTTGCCAAGTTCGTGGGTTTCGCCGTCGTAGTCGAGCAGATCGTCCACCAGCTGAAATGCGGTCCCCAGGGAGCGCCCAAAATCGGCGCAGGCCTGCTCGACAGCAGGTTCCGCCTTGGCCAACAGCGCGCCAAGTCGAGCGCTGGCCTCGAACAACTTGGCGGTCTTGAAGCGGATCACACGCAGGTACTCGTCGACCGCGAGGTCGGGATCGTTCATGTTCATCAACTGCAGGACTTCGCCCTCAGCGATCACGTTGGTGGCATCGGCCAGCACATCGAGGACGCGCAGATTCTTGACGCTGACCATCATCTGGAAAGCCCGCGAGTAAAGGAAATCGCCGACCAGGACGCTCGCGGCGTTACCGAAGACAGCGTTCGCAGTCTTGCGGCCGCGGCGAAGCGACGACTCATCAACAACGTCATCGTGAAGCAATGTCGCCGTGTGTATGAACTCCACCGTGGCGGCCAACGTCAACCGCTCTGGGCCCGTGAAGCCCAGAGCGCCGGCGAACAGCAGCACCAACCGGGGGCGGATGCGTTTCCCGCCCGCGCTGACGATGTATTGGGCGATCTGGTTAATCAGCGCCACATCCGAGTGCAGGCTCTCGGCGATGACGGCATCGACCTGCGCCATCTCGGTCGCCACGGGGTCGACAGCGAGCGCAGGGCTTTGTCCATCGACGGCGGCTGAGGGCATGAAGGCGTGACGGGCGATGGAGAAAGTTAGGATTATAGGAACGTCGCCAAGCCCTTTGCTCCAAGGGCGCCAGAGATGTCTTCAGTGCGCCGAGTCTGTGCTAGAATCCTCGGTTCCGTTTCAGTGCATGGTGGCAATTGAAACGATGTGGTCAGGCGTGCAATGCGCGTAAAGCAGCAAACCGCACCCGCCACCAGTTGTTGTCCCGTCTCCGCGGGGTTTCTCAAAAGGGCTTACATGTACGCAGTCATCAAAACGGGCGGCAAGCAGTACAAGGTTGCTGCCGGCGAAAAAATCAAGGTAGAACAGATTGCTGCTGATGTCGGCCAAGAGATCGTGATCGATCAGGTCTTGGCTGTGGGTAGCGGAGCAGACCTGACCGTCGGTGCACCCCTCGTGGCTGGCGCCAGCGTTACGGCCACGGTTGTCGCGCAAGGCAAGCACGACAAGGTTCACATCTTCAAGATGCGTCGCCGCAAGCACTACCGCAAGTCTCAGGGTCATCGGCAGACCTTCACCGAATTGCAGATCAGCGCCGTCACGGCCTGAGTCGCTGGCTCGAAGTCAAGAGGTAACTCAACATGGCACAGAAAAAGGGCGGCGGCTCTACGCGCAACGGTCGGGACTCTCAACCCAAGATGTTGGGGGTCAAGGCTTTCGGAGGCCAAGCGGTTTCCGCTGGCTCGATCATCGTGCGCCAGCGTGGCACCAAATTCCATGCAGGGACCAACGTCGGCATGGGCAAGGACCACACCCTGTTTGCACTCATCGACGGCCAAGTGAAGTTCGCCGTCAAGGGCGCTCTGAACCGCCAGACGGTGAACATCGACCCGGTCTGAGGCGCTCCGCTTCGGCACCAGAAGCCCCGGCCCGCCGGGGCTTCTTTGCTTCTACCATCTCAGCATCATGAAGTTCGTTGACGAAGCCACGATAGATGTTGCCGCGGGCGACGGCGGCGCAGGCTGTGCGAGCTTCCGGCGCGAGAAGTTCATCCCCTTCGGTGGCCCCAACGGCGGTGACGGGGGTCGAGGCGGCAGCATTCACGCAGTGGCCGACGTCAACCTGAACACGCTGATCGACTATCGTTATGCGAGGCGACACGAGGCACGCAACGGCGAGGCCGGGCGTGGGTCAGACCAGTTTGGCGCGGCAGGCGACGACATTGTGTTGCGCATGCCCGTGGGCACCATCCTCACCGACGTGGAAACGGGGGACGTCGTCGCCGAGTTGTTGATTCCTGGCGAGAAGCTGCTGATCTGCAAGGGCGGCGACGGCGGTTTTGGCAACCTGCACTTCAAGACCAGCACCAACCGGGCACCTAGGCAGAAGACGCCAGGTTGGCCAGGCGAGCAGAAGAAGCTCAAACTCGAACTTCGCGTGCTCGCTGACGTTGGTCTGCTGGGGATGCCCAACGCGGGCAAGAGCACACTCATTGCGGCGATCTCAAACGCCCGGCCGAAGATCGCGGACTACCCTTTCACAACCCTGCACCCCAACCTTGGTGTGGTGCGGGTAGCGCCGGAGCAGAGTTTCGTGGTCGCCGACATTCCGGGGCTGATCGAAGGCGCCGCTGAGGGCGCAGGCTTGGGACACCAGTTCCTGCGCCACTTGCAACGCACGCGCCTCTTGCTGCACCTGGTGGACATGGCCCCATTCGATGACAGCATCGACCCCGTCGCGCAGGCCAAGGCGATTGTCAAGGAGTTGAAGAAGTACGACCCGGCACTTCACGCCAAGCCCCGCTGGTTGATCTTGAACAAGATGGACATGGTCGACAGCGAGCGGCGTACAGCGCTGGTCCGTGACTTTGTCAAACGCATGCGTTCCAAGGCCCCTGTTTTCGAGATCTCGGGACTGACGCGGGAGGGCCTGGAGCCTTTGCTGAAGGCGATCTACAAGCACGTAGCAGCGAGCAAGAACGCGCCCCAGGCCCCGGTGGACCCGCGCTTCGATGCTGCCGGTGCGGACGAGGGGCCGCCGGAGACGCACGGTGGCTGAGTCACCAAAGGCGTTCTTGCGTGACGCGCGGCGCATCGTTGTCAAGGTCGGTTCGAGCCTGGTCACGAACGAGGGTCGCGGTGTCGATGCGGCGGCGATCGGCAACTGGTGCCGGCAATTGGCAGTGCTGGCGTCGCAAGGCCGTGAGGTCGTGATGGTTTCCAGCGGCGCGATCGCCGAGGGCATGAAGCGCCTCGGCTGGTCGGCGCGGCCCAAGGAGTTGCCAGACCTACAGGCTGCCGCCGCGGTGGGTCAGATGGGCCTTGTGCAGATGTACGAGACTCAGCTGTCCAGCCACGGGCTGCGCAGTGCGCAGGTACTGCTGACGCACGCTGATCTCGCCGACAGGGAGCGCTACCTGAACGCACGGTCGACCCTGTTGACGCTGCTGGCCCTCAAGGTCATCCCCGTGATCAACGAGAACGACACCGTGGTCAACGACGAGATCAAGTTCGGTGACAACGACACCTTGGGTGCCTTGGTGGCCAATCTGATCGATGCCGACGCGCTGGTGATCCTGACCGACCAGCGAGGCTTGTTTGCTGCGGACCCGCGTCTCGATGTCAATGCGCGCTTCATCTCAGAAGCCTCGGCGGGTGACCCAGAACTTGAGCGCATGGCCGGTGGCGCGGGGTCGGCCACGGCCCGCGGCGGCATGATCACGAAGGTGTTGGCGGCCAAACGCGCGGCCGGCAGCGGTGCCAGCACAGTCATCGCCTGGGGCCGGGAACCGGACGTATTGGTGCGGCTGGCGGCCGGCGAGGCCATCGGCACTGCCCTGTGTGCGACCACGCCCAAGATGGCGGCACGCAAGCAATGGATGGCGGACCACCTGCAATTGCGCGGGTCGGTCACGATCGACGCGGGTGCAGCGCAGAAACTGCGTGCCGAGGGCAAGAGTTTGCTGCCGATCGGAGTGATCGACGTCGACGGGGCGTTTTCGCGTGGCGACGTGATCTCGGTGCGCGCGCCTGGGGGCGTCGAGATTGCGCGCGGACTCGCCAACTACTCTGCTGCCGAGACGCGGCTCATCGCACGCAAGCCGTCGTCACTGATCGAGGCTGCGCTTGGCTATTCCAGCGAGCCGGAGATGATTCACCGAGACAACCTGGTGTTGTCCGCGTAGGCCAGCAAGCTACTCCGGCGTCGGCTCGAGCCCGCTGCCAGCACCGTCAGGCGGTATGGCATCGTCGCGCCACTGACTGCGCATCCCGGTACGCAAGTACCGGTTGTGGTGCGCAGCACGCGGCAGAAAGCGCGCCAGCTCAGTCAGCGCCATCTGGTAGACGCCGCGCTTGAACTCGATCACGAACTCGAGCGGCACCCAATAGTCATTCCAACGCCAGGCGTCGAACTCGGGGTGATCGGTGGCCCGCAAGTTCATGTCGCTGTCGCGACCGACCAGGCGCAACAGAAACCAGATCTGCTTTTGTCCTTTGTAATGCCCTCTGGCGTCACGGCGGATGTAGTGGTCCGGCACTTCATAGCGCAGCCAGTCACGCGTGCGGGCGATGATCTGCACATGCTCGGGCAGCAGCCCGACTTCTTCTTGCAGTTCGCGGAACATGGCCTGCTCAGGCGACTCCCCGTGGTTGATGCCCCCTTGAGGGAACTGCCACGAGTGCGTACGCAAGCGCTTGCCCCAGAAAACCTGGTTGCGCGCGTTGAGCAGGACGATGCCGACGTTGGGCCTGAAGCCTTCACGGTCGAGCATAATCTGACCTCGATCTATTGACTGATTTGATTATTGCACCGGCCCGGTGCGGCGCGCGAACCCTCGGTTTCCCGCACCCTCACCTCGCGACGTGTGTGGCGCGTCGCAATCGGCTGAGGTGGTCATCTCGGCAGCACAAACGACCCCATGAAAGCTTCGCAGTTCTTCATCTCTACCCTCAAAGAGGCCCCTGCCGACGCCGAGGTGGTGAGTCATCAATTGATGCTGCGCGCCGGCCTCATCAAGCGCTTGGCGGCCGGCATCTACAACTACATGCCCATGGGCCTGCGGGTGATTCGCAAGGTCGAGGCCATCATCCGCGAAGAGATGAACCGCGCCGGTGCGGTCGAGTTGCTGATGCCGGTCGTGCAACCGGCCGAGCTTTGGCAGGAGAGTGGCCGTTTCCAACAATACGGCCCCGAGCTGCTTCGCGTGAAGGACAGGCATCAGCGCGACTTCGTGATCCAGCCAACCAGCGAAGAAGTCATCACCGACATCGCGCGCCAGGAACTGCGCAGCTATAAGCAACTGCCAAAGAATTTTTATCACATCCAGACGAAGTTTCGGGACGAGCGTCGACCCCGATTCGGTCTGATGCGCGGACGCGAGTTCACGATGAAGGATGCCTATTCCTTCGATCGCGACCCCGCCGCGGCTGCCAGCAGCTACGCCACCATGCTGAAGGCCTACGCCGCGATCTTCGACCGATTCGGCCTGACATACCGCGCCGTTGCTGCCGACAGCGGCGCGATCGGTGGTGATCTTTCGCAAGAGTTCCAGGTCATTGCCGATACGGGCGAGGATGCCATCGTCTACTGCCCGAGCTCGGACTACGCCGCGAACATCGAGATGGCGGAAGCTGTCGCGCCAAACGCGCCAAGAGCCGGGCCAACGCAGCCGATGGTCAGCACGCCCACGCCAGGCAAGAGCACCTGTGAAGACGTCGCTTTGCTGCTGGGCCTGCCTTTGGCGCATACCGTCAAATCGCTTGTCTTGGCCACGGACGCACACAGCGAGGCCGGCGATCTGACGCTCACCACCATCTGGTTGCTGCTGCTGCGGGGCGACCATGCGCTCAACGAAATCAAGGCAGGCAAGGTGCCTGGCCTCAAGGACGGGTTTCGGTTTGCCACGGTCGCTGAGATTGAGGATCACTTCGGCTGCAAGCCAGGCTACCTCGGGCCGGTTGGCGCTCGCCAGCCCGTCAAGCTTGTGGTCGACCGGGCGGTTGCGCAGATGAGCGACTTCGTGTGCGGCGCAAACAGAGTTGACCACCACCTGACCGGTGTTAATTGGGGGCGCGATCTACCGGCGCCCGACGTCGTGGCCGATATCCGCAATGTCGTGGCTGGCGATCCGTCGCCCGACGGCCGGGGTGTGTTGGCAATTCAGCGCGGCATCGAGGTCGGTCATGTCTTCTACCTCGGGACGAAGTACAGCGCTGCCATGAACGCGAACTTCCTCGACGACACCGGCAAGCCGCGGCCGTTCGAGATGGGCTGCTATGGCATTGGTGTGACTCGCATCCTGGGTGCGGCGATCGAGCAGAACCATGACGCAAGAGGCATCATCTGGCCCGACGCGATCGCGCCCTTTCAGTTGGTGATCTGCCCCATCGGCTACGACCGCAGCGAGTTGGTGCGCGCACAGGCAAGCGCGCTCTACGATGGGCTCAGCCTGCTCGGCGTCGATGTCATGCTCGACGATCGGGGCGAGCGGCCCGGGGCGATGTTCGCCGACTGGGAGCTGATCGGTGTACCGCACCGGATCGTCATATCGGAGCGGGGCTTGAAGGAGGGTCATGTCGAGTACCAGGGCCGGCGCGACTCTGCCGCTGAACCCATGACCCCTGAGGCGGTGTTGGCCAAGTTCAATGCATGGCGGCAACAAACGACGAAGGCCGCCTGACCTGCACGCGGCGGGTCGCTGCCATCGCCGTTGCGACCGGCGCCGTACTGCCTCCACTGGCCCGCGCTGGTGCGCAGCTGGAAGAGCCGCTGGCAGACGCCGTGCGGTCTGCGCTGTCAGCGGCCATTGCCGCCCAGGCCCCACCGCGCCCCAGCTTCGTCGACATGGAGCAGCGCCTGGCTTACTTGCGCTGGCTTGGCGCGACCAGTGAACGCTTGAAGAAGCGCAAGAGCGAGTCCCGCACGCGGATCGAGTTTCTCGAGGCCCTGTGGTACGAAGCCACTCGCGCCGGCCTGGAGCCTGCGCTCGTGCTGGGGCTCATCCAGGTCGAGAGCGGCTTTCGCAAATACGCTGTCAGCGTCGTCGGAGCGCGCGGCTACATGCAGATCATGCCGTTCTGGGCCCGTGTGATCGGCGACGGTGACCCTGCCAAACTGTTCCACATGCAGACCAATCTGCGCTTTGGCTGCGTCATCCTGCGCCATTACCTGGAGCGTGAGCGTGGAGACCTTTTCATGGCCCTGGGCCGCTACAACGGCAGCCGTGGCCGGGCGGAGTACCCCAACGCCGTGCTGGCTGTGCGGCGCCAGTGGCAGGTGACTGTCTAGAGGCCCTGCCAGGCGTGGGGCCGGGCCGCGTCGACACCCAGCAGGCCCAGAACACGCTCGACGCTGTCATTGACAAGCTCGTCTATCGATGTGGGCCGGTGATAGAACGCGGGCAGCGGCGGGAACACGATGGCACCCATCTCCGTTGCGGCTGTCATGTTGCGCAGGTGGGCGAGATTGAACGGCGTCTCGCGAACCATCAAGACCAGACGACGGCGCTCCTTGAGCGAGACGTCGGCCGCGCGCGTCAGCAGGTTGTCCCCGAAGCCATGGGCAATCGCAGCCAGGGATTTCATCGAGCATGGCGCCACGACCATGGCCGCGGTGTCGAAACTGCCGCTGGCAATGCAAGCACCGATGTCGCCGGGCGAGTAGGCTTGGAAGGCCAGCGCCTCGAGTGCATGCCGGTCCATGCCGAGTTCGTGCTTCACGTTGAGCACGCCGGCGGGCGTCGCGACCAAGTGGGTTTCCACACCCAAGCTGCGCGCGCGCTCAAGCAAGCGCACACCGTAGACGGCACCGCTGGCCCCCGTGACGCCGACAACCAATCGGCGTGGACCGTCGCTCACTGTGGTGTCAGGACCTGTTGCAATTCGCCCGCCTGGTACATCTCCATCATGATGTCGGAGCCGCCCACGAACTCGCCGTTGACGTAAAGCTGCGGAATCGTCGGCCAATTGGCGAAGTCTTTGATGCCCTGGCGGATACCTTCGTCCTCGAGCACGTTGACGGTCTTGAGGTCACTCACGCTGCAGGCTTTGAGGATCTGCATGGCGCGGCCGGAGAACCCGCACATCGGGAACTGGGCCGTGCCCTTCATGAACAGGACCACACGGTTCTGCTGGACGAGGTCGGCGATACGTTGTTGAACGTCATTCATGGTCGGTGACATGTGGCTGGGAAAGCAGTGGTTATACGGCAATCTCGCTTGGTCTACCGCGGCAGTGCCCAATGCCCGCAGTTCCAGGCCCCAACAACGGGTCGTCAGAAGGCGTAGGAGGCCCCAAACTGGAGGACCGGGGTGAGGCGCAGGTCGCGCAGAAGTTCGTCGGCCCCTTGGGCGCCGACGCCAGCGTCGCGCCGGCTGCGCAGGCCGCCCGTGGTTGCCGCCAGGCCGAAGTCGGCGGTGAATCCCCAGCCGCCGTTCAGCGCGATGCCGCTGTAGCCGACCCCGACGTATGGCGCTGCAGACCAAGGTTCGCTCAATTCCTCAGCCAGGCCACTCGATGTCCGCAGCGTGCGGGACAGTGTCGCCCCCACGGTCTGTGCACTGGCGAACGTGGGGGTGCCGAGCGCCAACGAGCGACGACCCAGCAACAGGCCACTGGTCGCGCGAAAGCCGCTGCTGCGGCCCACCCCTGCCGGTCGCAGCCCGCTCCAGTAATAGTCCCCGAGCAGTTGCCCAGCGCTCAACTGCCAGCGCGCGCCGGCATCGATGGCAGAGCCTTGGGTCGCGAGGCCAAACCGCGCCTGCCACCGGGGCCATGGTGATTGTTCGGTCAGGTTTTCACTGCCAATACGTAAGCCGGTCTGCGCCTGCGCAGGCATCGCGGCCGCAAGCATGCTGACGGTGGACGCCAAGAGAAGAAGTCTTGCAGTGCTCATCACGGCCTCCTCAAACCCCGGGGGAATCGAACGTTCAGCAGCGTGTCCACACACAGCGGAGTGACGCCTTGTGGTTCATGCTACGCCCTTCGCGCAAGATCAGGGCGCGTTGCAGACGAGGAGGAATGCCGCGATTGCGGGTGAGAGCCGTTGTCTGTTGTTGCAGCGCATCAAGCGGTTCGGCGTTCGCGCTGGCCTGCAGTGACGCGGGGTTGATTCGCCAGGTCACGGCGTGTTGCGATCGCAGTGAAACCAGTTCGATGCAAGTGCTCGCACACTTCGGCCGCTTGACTGTATCCGTGTTCCAACATCAACCAGCCACCGGGGCTGAGCCGCGATGCGGCGCCGGCGACGATGCGCACGACGTCGGCCAGACCGCCACATTGCGCTACCAACGCCGAGCGTGGCTCATGGCGCAAGCCAGCCAGGTGCGGATCATCGGGCGCGAGGTAGGGCGGGTTCGCCACGGCGAGGTCGAACTGTTGTGTCGTCTCGAACGGCTGCCACCAATCCCCCAGGTGCCACGAAACGTCGAGCCCTAGCCGATTGCCGTTGCCGCGGGCGACCGCCAAAGCCGCTGGGCTGGCATCACTGCCATGGACCCGCGCGGCGGGGCAGCCGTGCTTGATGGCCAAGGCGATGGCTCCACTGCCAGTGCCGAGGTCAACCACGCACGGGTTGCTTTGGCCTACCAGCAGTTCGAGCGCCCAGTCGACCAGGGTCTCTGTGTCGGGTCGTGGCACCAGCACATCTGACGTGATTCGCAGCATCAGCCCATGAAACTCGCGCTCGCCTGTCAAATAGGCCAAGGGCTCACCCGCGGCGCGTCGTTCCAGCAGCGTCAGCACGGCACGGCAGTTGTCGACAGGCGCGTCGCCGTGTGCCAACACCCAGACACGTGGTTGTCCCACGTGATGCGCCAGAAGCAACTGGGCGTCGAGTCGGTCAACGCCGATCAAGCGTGCATGGGCCAGGACGTCCGCGACGGTTGCGTGCTCAGCCACGGCCAGCGCTCTCGCCACCGCTCTCCAGCGCGGCAAGTTGCTCCGCGGCGCGGGCGGCCTGCAACGCGCTCAGCACATCGTCGAGCTCACCGTCCATCACTGCACCGAGCTTGTAGAGCGTCAGATTGATGCGGTGGTCGGTGAGCCGGCCCTGAGGGAAGTTGTAGGTGCGAATGCGATCCGAGCGGTCGCCGCTGCCGACCAAGCCCTTGCGCGTGGCGGCTTCGGCGCTCGAACGCTCGAGGCGCTCCTTGTCAAGCAGCCGTGCCGTCAGCACGGCCATGGCCTTGGCTTTGTTGCGATGTTGCGACCGGTCGTCCTGACACTCGGCCACGATGCCGGTTGGCAGGTGCGTGATGCGGATCGCGCTGTCGGTTTTATTGACGTGCTGACCACCGGCGCCGCTGGCGCGGAAAGTGTCGATCCGCAACTCGGCGGGGTTCAACTGAACCTCCTCCACCGCGTCGGGCTCCGCCATCACTGCCACGGTGCAGGCGCTGGTGTGAATCCGGCCCTGGCTCTCTGTGAGGGGCACGCGCTGCACACGATGACCGCCGGACTCGTAGCGCAGGCGTCCGTAGACACGCTCGCCGGCGACCCGAATCACCAGTTCCTTGTAGCCGCCGAGCTCTGCGGCGCTTTCGCTCATGATTTCGGTCGTGAGGCCCTGGCGTTCACACCAGCGCAAGTACATGCGCGCCAGATCACCCGCGAACAGAGCCGACTCGTCGCCGCCGGTGCCGGCCCGAATCTCGATGAAGGCGTTGCGTGCGTCGTCGGGGTCGCGCGGCAACAGCGCAGCTTGCAACTCGGCGTGCAGCCGTTCGAGATCTGCGGCGGCCAGAGCCACCTCTTCACGTGCCATGGCGGCGATCTCGCCATCGGCCTCGTCGGCAAGCATGTCCGTGGCCGCGGCCAGGTCAAGCTCGCGCCGCTGGTAGCTCTGAAACAGGCTGACCAACCCGCTGGCCTCGGCCTGTTCGCGAGCCAACGCGCGGTAGCGCTTCATGTCTGCGCTGACCCCGGGTTCAGCCAGGCTCGCGTCGAGCTCCGCCAGGCGCATGGCCAAGCGTTCAAACTGTTGACGCAGGGAGTCTTTCATGGGCAGGTCGGGCGGTCCAGGCAATGGGGAAGTGCGGCGCCGGCAAAGCGCTGCCTTGCGGGCTGGGCGAGCGGCGCTAGTGGCGCGGCGTGCCGTCCGCGCCGTGGTCGGGGCCTGACGCGCGCGGTGACTGGCGCAGGAACATGCGTGTCACCGCCCGTGCCACTTGCTCGCGATGGGCACCGTCGGCGGCATTGAGCTCTGCCAAGGCGCCATGCAGCATCTTGTGCGTCAGCCCACGGGCCAGGGCCTCCAGCACGGCATCCGTGTCGTCGCCCCGTGCAAGCAGCTTGCGGGCGCGCGCCAACTCGGTTGCGCGCCACTCTTCCGCCTGCCGGTTCAAGGCCTGGATCAGCGGGACACTCGCGCGCTGGTCGAGCCAGTGCTCAAAGCTCTGCACGCCTGCGTCGATGATCGCTTCAGCCTGTTCAACAGCCGCTTGGCGCTTCTCGCCCGCGGTCTGCACCAGCGTCGACAGATCGTCGACGGTGTAGAGGTAGACGTCGGCCAGGCGAGCGACTTCCGGCTCGATGTCTCGCGGCACGGCCAGGTCGACCATGAACATCGGCCGGCGTCGACGTGTCTTCAAGGCGCGTTCGACGGCGCCCAAGCCGATGATCGGCACCGAACTTGCGGTGCAGGAGACCACGATGTCGAACTCGTGCAGCCTCTCGGGGAGTTCGGCCAGGCGCAAGGCTTGGCCGCCAAACCTCGCTGCAAGGGATTCGCCGCGCTCAAGCGTGCGATTGGCCAAAGACATCGACTTGGGCTCGCGTGCGGCAAAGTGCGTTGCCACCAACTCGATCATCTCGCCGGCGCCGACAAACAGGATGCGCTGCTTGCGCAAGTCCTCGAAAAGCTCGGCTGCGAGCCGCACCGCGGCAGCCGCCATGCTGACCGAGTGCGCACCGATGTCGGTGCTGGTACGAACTTCCTTGGCCACCGCAAACGAGCGCTGGAACAGCTGGTGCAGGGTCGTGCCCAGGGTGCCGGCCTCGTCGGCCTCGCGCACGGCTTGCTTCATCTGCCCCAGTATCTGCGGCTCCCCGAGAACCATCGAGTCCAGCCCGGCCGCGACGCGGAAAGCGTGACGTGCAGCCGCACTGTTCTCGACGACATACGTGTGGGCGCTGAGGTCGCTGGTGCTGATGCCGCCCTGCGACGCCAGCCACTCGATGGCGGGCGTGACGAGGTTGCCGGCATGTTGATCGAGCCCGGCGACATACAGCTCGGTGCGATTGCAGGTCGAAAGCAGCGCGGTCTCTGGCGTTGCGCGCGCCAAGCGCTCGCGCAGACTCAGCAACGCAGCAGGCAATTGCCCTGGGGCGAAGGCGAACCGGCCACGCACGTCGAGGGGCGCGGTCGTGTGGTTCAGCCCAAGGGCAAACACGCTCATAGAATGATTATAAATTTTGCGACATTGGCGGTCACCCTGGCAAAACCCCCGCGATGATGGGCCCGCTTGACGCGCTTTGGCACCTGCTGAACTTGTTCGCCCCCGCTCTTGGCGTGGCGCTGGTGTCGGCGTCCCTTGCCAAACTGATGTGGCGACGAGACCTGGCCGCCGTGCCATGGCGGCGCATGGTGATCTGGGCGGCAATTGCCGGCGCCATGGCCCTGCTGGCCGGGCTCATGCTCTTTGGCCGTGACGGCAAGATGGCCACTTACGCTGCACTCGTGGCCGCCAGCGCGCTGGCGCTGTGGTGGACAGGCTTCGTTCGCCGCTGAGACGCCCTCATGCGAGCTCGTGCACGGCGACTTCGCCCCGGAGGGAGTGCGGGTAAGCGCTGGTGATCACCACGTCGACCAGCTGACCGACGAGCCGCGCCGGCGCCTTGAAGTTGACGATGCGATTGCAATCGGTTCGGCCCATCAACTCCTGGGCGTCCTTGCGTGACGGACCTTCTACGAGCACACGCTGGACGGTGCCCACGCGAGCTGCGCTGATGGCCCGCGCCTGGGCATCGATCCGGGCTTGAAGGGTCTGCAGCCGTTGGAGTTTCTGCGCATGCGGCGTGGCGTCGGCCAGCGCGGCTGCGGGCGTTCCGGGGCGGGGGCTGTAGATGAAGGAGAAGGAACTGTCGAATCCCACGTCGTCGATCAACTTCATCATCTTGCTGAAGTCGTCATCGGTCTCGCCGGGGAAGCCGACGATGAAGTCGCTCGACAGGCACAGGTCCGGGCGCACGGCGCGCAGCTTGCGCACCGTGCTCTTGTACTCCATGGCGGTGTAGCCGCGCTTCATCGCCGCGAGGATCCGGTCGCTGCCATGTTGCACGGGGAGGTGCACGTGACTGACAAGCTTGGGCAGTCGGCCGTAGGCCTCGATCAAGCGCTTGCCAAACTCGTTCGGATGGCTGGTGGTGTAGCGGATGCGCTCGATGCCCGGGACCTCGTGCACGTAGTCGAGCAGCAGAGCAAAGTCGGCGCGTTCCGTGGTGGATCCCATCAGGCCCAGGTAGGCGTTGACGTTCTGACCGAGCAGCGTGATTTCCTTGACGCCTTGAATGGCCAGGCTGGCGATCTCGGCCATGACATCATCGAACGGGCGGCTCACCTCTTCTCCGCGCGTGTAGGGCACAACGCAGTAGGAACAGTACTTCGAGCAGCCCTCCATGATCGACACGAAGGCAGTGGCACCGTCCACGCGCGCCGGGGGCAGATGGTCGAACTTCTCGACTTCCGGGAAGCTGATGTCGACCTGGGGCCGGTTCTGCGACCGGCGCGCCGCAATCATCTGCGGCAGCCGGTGCAGGGTTTGGGGGCCGAACACCATGTCGACGTAGGGCGCACGGTCGATGATGGCCGCGCCTTCCTGACTGGCAACGCAGCCGCCGACGCCGATCAGAACCCCCTTGGCCTTCAGGTGCTTGACCCGGCCCAAATCGGAGAAAACCTTCTCCTGTGCCTTTTCTCGCACCGAGCAGGTATTGAACAGCACGAGGTCGGCTTGCTCGACGTCGTTGGTCGGCTCGTAGCCCTCGGCGGCGCGAAGCACATCGGCCATCTTGTCCGAGTCGTAGTCATTCATCTGGCAGCCAAAGGTCTTGATATAGACCTTTTTGGCGGTGCCGCTCATGGTTTGCTCCATCGCTGCATGGTCGAGTCGAAAACCCAGGCGCGCGCCTGCTCCGGCGTGGTCGGCCAGGGTTTGGACGCTTGCTCGGCAGCGGTGAGGATCCAGACGTCCCGCAGGTCGCCGGCTGGATCCAAGGTGTAGTTCACGACCAGTTTCTGGCCCACCAGCGAGCCTGACAGCTGGATCATGTTCGAAGCGTTTCGAATCCGCGCACCCGGCGCCAGGCGCACGGCTTTGCCGTTGAGCAGGGCCCCGGGCGGCTGCGACACCACCAACTCGCCGCGCAAGGCGGAGGCCTGGAACACGCGCTGCGCCTGCGCGGGCAGGGCCAGTACCAAGGCGAACAGCAGAACGAAGGCACAGCGAGGCATGGGGTAGATCCAGGGGCTGTGGAAACTTTGCGACGATACCGCGTCGCCAAACAAAACAGCCCCAGCGAAACGCTCGGGCTGTGCATTTAGTGGTGGCGCTTCAGGGATTCGAACCCCGGACCTGCGGATTATGATTCCGTCGCTCTAACCGACTGAGCTAAAGCGCCTGAGCCCGCCATTATAGCGGCCTGGGTCGTTCCGGGTCCCCCGGAACCGGGACACCGGCGCTGCTCCCTGGCAATGTTCAGCTTCTTCACGAAAAAGGCCCCGGCCGATGTGACGGCCCCCCCGGCGCCGGCCCCGGCACCAGAGGCGTCAGCAGCACGCAGCCCTTGGCTGGAGCGTCTTCGAGCGGGCCTGCGCAAGACAGGCTCAAGCATCGCCCAGGTGTTCACAGGAACACGCATCGACGACGCCCTCTACGAAGAGCTGGAGGCGGCGCTGTTGATGGCGGACGCGGGGGTCAAGGCCACGGCTTTCCTGCTGGCCGACCTGAAGCGCCGCGTCAAGGAGCAGGCTGCGGCTGACCCTGTCGCTGTCAAAGAATTGTTGGCCCAATCCTTGGCGGAGTTGTTGGCGCCGCTGCAGAGGCCGCTCGAACTGCAAGCCCAGGCACCCACCGTGATGATGGTTGTCGGTGTGAACGGGGCAGGCAAGACCACCAGTATCGGCAAACTGACGCGCCACCTGGCCGATGGCAACCAGAAGGTGTTGTTGGCGGCCGCCGATACCTTTCGTGCCGCAGCGCGTGAGCAACTGGCCGTGTGGGCCGATAGAACGCAGGTCGAGATCGTCAGCCAGGACGGCGGCGACCCGGCATCGGTGAGTTTCGATGCGGTGACGGCCGGACGGGCCCGCGGCAGCGACGTGGTGATTGCCGATACGGCAGGCCGGCTGCCGACGCAGTTGCACCTGATGGAGGAGCTGAAGAAGATCAAGCGCACGATCGCCAAGGCCCAGCCAGGCGCGCCGCACGAGGTGCTGCTGGTGGTGGACGGCAACACGGGACAGAACGCTCTGGCCCAGGTGAAGGCCTTTGACGAGGCCCTGCACCTTACGGGGCTGTTGGTGACCAAGCTGGACGGGACTGCCAAGGGCGGCGTCTTGGCTGCGATCGCGCTGTGGGCTCGCGAGCGAGCCGGCGGCGCCGTGCCGGTCTACTTCATCGGGGTTGGCGAGAAGCTGGAGGACCTGGAAACCTTCGACGCGCTGGAGTTCTCGCAGGCCTTGCTCAATTGAGCGGCGCGCTCAGGCCTCGCCGCGCTTGCGAGAAGGGTCAAACGGCGGGCTGCTGTCAAGATCGTCGAACCAGGTCGACGAGGGCGGCTCCTGGCGCGGGCCCCCGATGGGCATTTCTGCGACAACCTCGGGCACCGGCAGTTTGCCGTTCAACGGCCCGGGCGACCGCCTCTCCCGGCCGGCGTCTGTTGCATACGGGTCGGCAACCACGGTGCTGGGCACCCCCGTGCGCTGAATGATCTGGTCGCGTGCAGCGACCGAGCTGGGAATCGATTGCTCGCGCCAGACGAAGACCTTGATCCCGGCTGCCTTCAACACCCTGGCCATCCGGGCCCGCCGCTGAGCTGCCCGCGCGCTCTCCTGCGCAGCCTCCAGCGATACAGCGCCGATGACCAACGACGCTCGGTCGCAAATCAAGAAGTCAGCGCTCAAGTACCCGACCCGTGTCAGCCAATCTCCATACGAGTTTCGCCGCGGCACGCGGATGAAGCGCGCCAGGGGCACCTGGGCAAAGACGAGGCACTCGGGTAGCGCCTTGGTCAGGGTTTCATGCGCGGCACGCTCCCCGCCGCTCAACAGCCGGGTGACCTCGGGCGGCCAACCGATCACGGTGTCGATGTTGTCTCGCTCACGCGAGACGTCCGCCTTGGCCGCCTTGGATTGACCACGGCGTTGCCACAGCCAGTAGCCGACGGCCGTGGCCAAGACGGCAAGGACGATCACGACTTCAATTTCTAGCGACATCGGCTTCAACCATCAATCGAGGAAACGGGCGCAGCCAAGCAGGATACGCGCCAGCGGCTGCATCCGCCATCCCCCATAGAGTTGATGCGGTGCTGCGCGGGGCCACGCTAGCGGCCAAAGCCCTTCATGGGCCCCGGACCGCCCATGCGCTTCATCATCTTCATCAGCCCGCCGCCCTTCATCTTTTTCATCATGCCCTGCATCTGCTCGAACTGGTTGAGCAAACGATTGACCTCCTGAACCTGCACTCCCGCGCCGGTGGCGATGCGCCGCTTGCGCGTGGCCTTGATCAAGTCTGGCTTGCGCCGCTCCAGCGGCGTCATGGCGCAGATGATGCCTTCCATACGCCGGACATCTCGCTCGGCTCGGTCCATGTCGCCAGCCCCGAGGGCCCCGGCCTTGGACGTCAATTGGCTGGGCAACTTGTCCATCAGTGACGAAAGCCCGCCCATCTTCTTCATCTGCGAGATCTGCGACAAGAAGTCGTTGAGGTCGAAGGCGCTGCCGCTCTTGACCTTGTCGGCCAGCTTCTGCGCCGCATCAAGATCGACGCCTTTCTGGACTTCCTCGACCAGGGCCAGGATGTCGCCCATGCCCAGCACGCGGCCCGCATGACGATCGGCGTCGAAGACCTCGAGGCCGTCGATCTTCTCCGACACGCCGGCGTACTTGATGGGCGTGCCGGTGACCTGACGCACTGACAGGGCTGCGCCGCCGCGGGCGTCGCCGTCCAGCTTGGTCAGCACCACGCCGGTCAGCGGCAAGGCTTCCTTGAACGCGCGGGCGGTGTTGACGGCATCCTGGCCCTGCATTGCGTCGACCACGAACAGCGTCTCGACCGGGTTGAGCACGGCGTGCAATTCGCGAATCTCCGCCATCAAGGCTTCGTCGATGGCCAGGCGGCCTGCGGTGTCAACCAGCAGGACATCAAAATAGTGGCGCTTGGCGTGGTCCAGTGCGGCCAGAGCGATCTCGCGAGGGCTCTGATCTGCGGTCGACGGGAACCAATCCGCACCCGCCTGGCGCGTAACGGTTTTCAGCTGCTCGATCGCGGCGGGCCGGTAGACGTCGGCAGAGACTGTCAGCACCTTCTTCTTGCGCTTCTCGATCAGGTGCTTGGCCAGCTTGGCGGTGGTCGTTGTCTTGCCTGCGCCTTGCAGGCCGGCCATCAGGATCACTGCAGGCGGCTGCGTGGCCAGGTTCAGCTCGCTGATGCCCTCGCCCATCGTGGCCGCCAGTTCACGGTGCACGATACCGACCAGGGCCTGGCCCGGGTTGAGTGAGCCGACGACTTCCTGGCCGAGCGCCTTGTCCTTGACGCGCGCGATGAAGTCACGCACCACCGGCAAGGCGACGTCGGCCTCCAACAAGGCCATGCGCACCTCGCGCAACATGTCGCCGACATTGCTTTCGGTGATGCGGGCCTGGCCGCGCATCGTCTTGACCAGGCGCGACAGACGATCGGAAAGGGTCGAAGCCATCGAGAACGGCCGCAGCCGAAAGTACACTGATCCCATGATCTTAGCTTCGAGAGGCCGTGTGCGATGGTGCTGAGCCTGGAATGGGCCACCAGTCTGGTAGCGATGCTCGGCTATGTCGCGGCTGCCTGGCCGTTGCCCTCCCGCGCGCGATGGCCCGAGGCGGCGCTGGCGGTCGGCTGGCTGGCGCACGGCCTGGCCCTGGCGCTGGATGTGTTCGGTTATGGCGCAGCGGTGGCGGGTGCGCGTTTCGGTTTTGCACCTGCGCTCTCGGTCACCGTCTGGATCGTGTTGGCGGTGCACACGGTCGAGAGTCGCCTGTTGCCCGTGCCGGCGGTGCGGCGCGTGCTGGCAGTGGCCGGCACCTGCGTCGTCCTGTTGGCCGCCGCGTTTCCGGGGGAGTCGCGGCCGCACGCAGGCTCGGCGTGGTTGCCCTTGCACTGGCTGCTCGGTGTCGTCTCCTATGGCTTGCTGGCCATGGCTGTGCTGCACGCCTGGCTGCTCGACACCGCGGAGCGGCGTCTGCGCAACCGGGCGGTCGCTGCCAAGCCCCTGACCGCGGGCGTGCCACTGATGCAACTGGAACGCCTGACCTTTCGCTTCGTCGAGATTGGCTTTCTGGCGCTGACGATTGCGATTGTGTTGGGTGTCTGGGTCGCGCCGTCGTGGCGCTGGGATCACAAGTCGGTGCTGTCGCTGCTCGGATGGGCCACGTTCGCTGTCTTGCTCGGTGGCAGGCATTGGCGCGGCTGGCGTGGCCGCCAGGCCACCCGCTGGGTGTACGCCGGCGCCATGTTGTTGCTCTTGGCCTATGCCGGCTATCGCTTCGTGCTCGAAGTGATCCTGCACCGGGCCGGTTGAGGCGCCGCGGCCGATGAAAGCGGTTGTCGTGCTGCTGGCGGTGTTGCTGCTGGTGTGGCTGGTTCTGGGCAGCGTTCGCCGCCGCGGTGAGCGGGCGCGGCGCCCCGAGCCGCCTGCGGCGCCGCCGATCGAAGGCATGGTCGTTTGCGCGTATTGCGGCGTCCACCTGCCCGTCAGCCTGGCCCTGGCCAACGACGGCGCTGCCTATTGCAGTCCTGCGCACCGGGACGCCGGGCCGCGCAAGTCCTGATCGCGGCGTTCGGGCCCCGGTGCATCGCGTGAACTCGGCATGAGCGAGCCCAGCGGATCCGCTGCGTCGGCGGCGGCCGCGGAACGGCGCCGTGGCGATCGGCGCGCTGCGGCACGCCGAGATGAAGCGTGGTCGGCCACAGTCGCTGCCGACTCGCTCTTCGACGCTCTCGGTGTCGGGGGCGGGATCGATGGTGAGGAAGGCCGGGCCGCAGCCGAGGCGGCCGAACGCAAGGGCTTTGTGCCGGGTTGGGGCGAGACCTCGCAGCCTGCCGACAGCCGGTTCCTGTCGCGCCAGGCCCGGCGCATCGTCTCGGCGGGCAGCAGCACGTTCGAGCGTTTGTACCGAATCTTCGTTGGCGCCCGCGCCGTGCTGGGCCTGGCGCTGCTGGTCACACAAATCCTCGGTAACCTGTTCGGCGCGCGGTCAACGCTGGCCTTGAGCGTCTGTGTCCTGTATGCCGCACAAGCGCTCACGCTCTGGGTGCTGCCACGGTTTCGTGGGGCTGCGCGCACCCAGACGCGCCTGACGCGGCGCCAGTGGCTGGCCACCATCGGTTTCGACATGTTGACCTTTTCGGCCTTGCATGCGCTCGAGCCGGTCAGCCCGTTCAACTACGTCGCACTCTTGGTCTTGCCCGTCTTGATGGCGGGCGTACTCACGGGCCGCCTGCTCGCTTTGGCCACAGCGGCGGCGGTGTCGCTGATGTTGCTGGCTGCGGCCTGGCGTACGGGCCTGAATCTCGGTGATCTGGCGACCACGATGACGCCCGCGGGCTTGGCGGGCGTCGGTTTCTTCGCCATCACACTGTTGACGGGCGAGCTCGCGGGGCGCCTGGCGCGCGAGGAGCTCACCGCGCGCGGCAGCCTCGAGCTGGCGCGCCAGCAGGCGCAACTCAATCGGCTAGTGATCGAGGAAATGGCAGACGGGGTGCTGGTGATCGACCGCCGCGCCCGCGTGCGCGCCGCCAACCCGGCCGCGCGCCGCTTGCTCGTGCTGCAGGGCTTGGGGCGTGCGGCACCGTTCCAGTTGCAAGACGACACGGCCTGGGTGGAACTGAGCCAGGTGGTGCAGCAATCCTTCGAGGCTGGGCGGTGGCCCGAGGGCGCGCGCGACCTGACCTTGCACTTCGACGGCGGCAAGACGCGCACGCTGCGCTTGCGCGCACGTTTCACGCGCCCACGGGTCAGCGGCTTCAGCAATGACGGTCCGGCCGAGGGCCCGTCTGCGGGCGAAGTGTTCTGCGTGGTCTTCGTCGAAGATCTGCGCAGTGTCCAGGCGCGAACGCGCCAGGAGAAGCTCGCGGCGATGGGCCGCGTTTCGGCGGGCATTGCCCACGAGATTCGCAACCCGCTGGCCGCCATTGCGCAGGCCAATGCCCTGCTTGCGGAAGACGCCGTCGGCGCGGAACAGCAGATGCTGACTGGCATGGTGGCGGACAACGTCGAGCGCCTCAAGCGCCTGGTCGACGACGTGATGGAGGTGGCGCCCGGCATCGATGCCACGCCGCGGGCCATCGACCTCGGCGCGGAGGTCGGCCGCATCGTGGCCGAGTGGGCCCGCACCAGCGAGTTCGCTCTGGAGAGCGGCCGCCTTCAAGTGGACCTGCCTGCCGAACCCTTGGCCGTCTTGTTCGATCCAGAGCACCTGCGCCGTGTCTTGGTGAACCTGCTTGACAACGCACGCCGCCATGCCAGCGACCGTTCGGCCGCGATTGCCCTGCGGGCCGAGAGCCTCGGCGGTGCGCAGGCCCGCGTGACGGTCGCCAGCGACGGCGACCCGATTGCGCCGGACATCGAGCCCTATTTGTTCGAGCCCTTCTTTTCGACGCGCAGCCGAGGCACCGGACTGGGCCTGTATATTTGTCGAGAGCTCTGCGAGCGCTACGGAGGCAGCATCGAGTACTGGCAACATCCGCAAGGCAGCGCCCACCGCAACGAGTTCGCTGTCACGGTGCGGGCGGCTGCGGCGGCCGGTGCCTTGCCGAGCCAGAACCGCTTGGTGCCATGAGTCGGCGCCGTCGCTGCGGCCAGCGTGCCGCTACCAAGCTACCCGAGGTGCGCAACGCAGTGCCTTGCACTGAGAGTCCTGCATGACATCCAACGCTTCCGCACACTTCAGCTTGCTGGTCGTCGACGACGAGCCTGATCTGCGCACGCTTTATGAGCTGACACTGCTGCGAGAGGGTTACGACGTCGAGAGTGCCGGATCAGTGGAAGAAGCCCTGCTGCATCTCAAAGACCGGACCTACAGCGCAGTCATCACCGACATGCGTTTGCCCGACGGCAGCGGGCTGGACCTGTTGGCCAAGCTCGAGCAGGGCGGGCGGCGGGAGAAAGCCATCGTCATCACGGCTTATGGATCGGCGGAGAACGCCGTCGAAGCGCTGAAGGCCGGTGCTTACGACTACCTGACCAAACCGGTCGACCTGCGCCAGTTCCGCGCTGTTGTGGCGTCTGCCTTGGGCCGGGCGCCACAGAGCGCGCCCACGGTGGTGCCGACCAACTTGCCCAGCGAGGCGGGAGAGCCGACCACGCGAGTCCGTCCCGCGCGCGAGGCGCCGCGTGCGGGGCCGCCCGACCTGACGCGGGCCACCCTGACACCGGCGGCTCCGGTGGCTGCCGTGGCCGACACCGTGCCGTTGGCGCTGCGACGCCTGTCGGGCAATTCAGCGGCCATGCAGCAGGTCCGGTCGCTGATCGAGAAGGTCGCGCGCAGCATGGCCCCGGTGCTGGTGCAGGGCGAGTCGGGCACGGGCAAGGAATTGGTTGCGCGCGCGATTCACGATGTCAGCCCGCGCGCCGGCCAGCCTTTCATTGCCGTCAACTGCGGCGCCATTCCCGAGCATCTGCTGGAGGCAGAGTTCTTCGGCTACCGCAAGGGGTCCTTCACCGGCGCCAACGAAGACCGCGATGGGTTCTTTCAGGCCGCCCATGGCGGGACGCTGTTTCTCGACGAGATTGGCGATCTGCCGTTGGCCATGCAGAGCAAGCTCCTGCGGGTGATCCAGGAGCGGTCGGTGCGGCCGATCGGTGCCGTCGTCGAGGCTCCCATCAACGTCAGGGTGCTGAGTGCGACGCACAAGGACGTCGCCACGGAGGTTCAGACCGGCCGCTTTCGCCAAGATCTGTTCTACCGCTTGAACGTGATCCAGATTCGGGTCCCGCCCTTGCGCGAGCGTGCCGACGACCTCGCACCGATCTGCGCTGCACTGCTGGAGCGCATTGCCAGAGATGCGGGGGTCTCACCCGCGCCGACCTTGTCGCGCGATGCGTTTGCACGCTTGGCGCGCTATGCCTTTCCCGGCAATGTGCGCGAGCTCGAGAACCTGTTGCACCGGGCCGTGGCACTCTCGGGCAGTGATCTGATTGGGAGCGAGGACCTTGGTCTTGCCGACGATCCCTTCCTCGATTCCGACGCGGCCGCGATCGAGGCCCGGCTCGCCGAAGTCGTTGCGACGCCCGTTGCCACGGCGCTCAGCCTGCCGACCGACCTGGTGGCTCACCTGGACGAGGTCGAGCGAGACATCCTGTCGCGCGCGCTGGAGCGCCACCGCTTCAATCGCACAGCGGCGGGTGCCAGTTTGGGTCTGTCCCTGCGCCAGATGCGCTATCGCATGGCGCGCCTCGGCGTCGTGGTGGCGGGCGCCGACAGCGGCGACTGAGATCTTGAAGCGTCAGGTCTGGCGGTCGGGCTGGTGGCGCCATGCGCAACACTTGCCGTCGCCGAATGTCAGTCAGCGGCCATGCGGCGAGCGTGTCACCTTGGCGGTCGTTCACTCGATCAGCCTGCCGCCCGGCTGCTACGGCGGCGACCAAGTGGCACAGTTGTTTGCCAACCGCCTCGACTGCAGCGCGCATCCTTACTTTGAAGGCTTGCGAGACTTGCGGGTCTCGGCCCACTTCTTCATCCGGCGTGATGGCTGCGTGCTGCAGTTTGTGTCCTGCGACGAACGTGCCTGGCATGCCGGCGTGTCAAGTTGGGCGGACCGCAAAGACTGCAACGACTACTCGATCGGCATCGAACTCGAGGGGCTCGAGACCACCGCTTTCGAAGCGCCCCAGTACGTTGCGTTGGTGCGCTTGCTGCGGTCCGCGGCCCGCCGCTACCCCGTGGCAGCCGTGGTCGGCCACGAGCACATCGCGCCCGGCCGCAAGGCCGACCCCGGCCCCGGCTTCCGCTGGCGCGCGCTCGCCCGTCAGTTGGGGGGGCGACCTGCCGTAGCGCCAGCGGTGCTCGCTGCCCATCGGGGAAGTCCGTATCAATACGCTAGCGGTAGTGGCTTGCCGCACCGGGATACCCCAGATATAGTGTTCGGGTGATAATCTCTTCCCCTGGCAAAAACGCTGAGCTGGTCGTTCAAACGACAGCCGCGATTGGCGCCGCGAGGGCTCCGCAGCGGGCGACCCGTGCGACAAGGCCGACCGCCCCACCCATCTCCTGTTTCGACGCGCAGGCCACGAACCGCGACGTGCCCAGCTGTTCTTTGTTTCTTTGTTAGGGCCCCGTTGGCGTTGATGGCCGCACGGACCCCTCGACTGACCCCACTCTCGAATTCGCATAAAGGCTCCTCCCATGCAAGTCACCTCCGCCGTCACCGCTGCCACCCTCGCTGCCCATCCCGCTGCGATGCCGGTAACAGTGACGCCCGCCTCGGCCTATCAGGGTTATCAGATCATTCGACGCAATGGTGCAGTCGTGGCTTTCGCGCCGAACAAGGTGGCGGTGGCGCTGATGAAGGCCTTCTTGGCGGTGCATGGCACCCAAGGCGCGGCCTCCGCCAGCGTGCGCGAGACGGTCGACGGCCTGACTGAAGCCGTGGTGCGGGCGCTCCTGCGTTCGCGGCCGGGCGGCGGCACCTTCCACATCGAGGATGTTCAGGACCAGGTCGAGCTGGGGTTGATGCGCGGCGGGCACCATGAAGTTGCGCGCGCTTATGTGCTCTACCGCGAACGCCGCTCGCAGGAGCGCGCCAAGCAGTCGAAGTCGCGTGAGTTGCCGAAAGCACAGACGCTGACCGTCATCGATCGTGGCCAGCGCGTGCCGCTCGACGATGCAAAGCTGCAGGGCCTGGTCGAATCGGCGTGTGCGGATCTCGGAGCCGATGTGCGCGCCGAGCCGATCCTGGCCGAGACGCGGCGCAACCTGTATGACGGCGTGCCGATCGACGAGGTTTACAAGGCATCGATCCTGGCCGCGCGCACTCTGATCGAGAAGGAGCCGGCCTACACCCGCGCAACCGCGCGCCTATTGCTGCACACCATCCGCCGCGAAATCCTGGGCGACGAGGTCACCCAAGCCGAGATGGCCCAGCGCTACGCCGAGTACTTCCCGACCTTCATCAAGTAAGGCGTGGAGAGCGAATTGCTGGACGAGAAGCTGATGCAGTACGACTTGGTTCGTCTGGGCGCTGCGCTGAAGGCCGAGCGCGACCTGCAGTTCGATTACCTTGGGCTGCAGACCCTCTACGACCGCTACTTCCTGCACATCGAGGAAGCCCGCATCGAGATGCCGCAGGCATTCTTCATGCGCGTTGCAATGGGCCTGTCGCTGGGCGAGATCGACCGCGAGGCGCGCGCCATCGAGTTCTACAACGTACTGTCGAGCTTCGACTTCATGTCCTCGACGCCGACCCTGTTCAACAGCGGTACGCGGCGCTCGCAGCTGTCGAGCTGTTACCTCACGACGGTGGCCGACGATCTCGATGGCATCTACGAGGCGCTGAAGGAGAACGCGCTGCTGTCCAAGTTTGCCGGCGGTCTGGGCAACGACTGGACCAACGTTCGTGCGCTGGGTTCCTACATCAAGGGCACCAACGGCAAGAGCCAGGGCGTCGTGCCTTTCCTCAAGGTCGTCAATGACACCGCGGTGGCGGTCAACCAGGGCGGCAAGCGCAAGGGCGCGGTTTGCGCGTATCTTGAGGCTTGGCACCTCGACATGGAGGAGTTCCTGGACCTGCGCAAGAACACGGGCGATGACCGTCGGCGTACGCATGACATGAATACCGCGAACTGGATTCCGGACCTGTTCATGCGCCGGGTCATGGAAGGTGGTGAATGGACCTTGTTCTCGCCCTCGACCTGCCCGGACCTGCATGACTTGTTCGGCAAGGCTTTCGAGGTGGCCTACACCGGCTACGAAGCCAAGGTCGATCGCGGCGAGATCAAGCTTTTCAAGCGCATGGCGGCGCGCGACCTGTGGCGCAAGATGTTGACGATGTTGTTCGAGACGGGCCACCCCTGGATCACGTTCAAGGACGCCTGCAACGTGCGCTCGCCGCAACAGCATGTCGGCGTGGTGCACAGCTCCAACCTGTGCACCGAGATCACGCTCAACACCAACGCGAGCGAGATTGCGGTCTGCAACCTCGGATCCGTCAATTTGGTGCAGCACTTGATCGAGGGCCCGGACGGCAGCAAGCAGATCGACCAGGTCAAGCTCAAGCGCACCGTTGCCACCGCGATGCGCATGCTCGACAACGTCATCGATATCAACTACTACGCCGTGAAGAAGGCGCGCGATAGCAACCTGCGTCACCGCCCAGTGGGCCTGGGCATCATGGGCTTCCAGGATGCCTTGTATGAACTGCATGTGCCCTACGCCAGCACGGCGGCGGTGGAATTCGCCGACCGTTCGATGGAGGCGGTCTGCTACTACGCCTACTGGGCCTCGACCGAGCTGGCGGCTGAGCGAGGCCGCTACTCGAGCTACCGAGGCTCGTTGTGGGACCGAGGCATCCTGCCGCTGGATTCGTTGAAGCTGCTGTCGGAGCAGCGCGGCGGCTATGTCGAGGTTGACGACTCGACCTCGCTCGACTGGGACGCGCTGCGCGCACGCATCACCGAGCATGGCATGCGCAACAGCAACTGCGTTGCCATCGCCCCCACGGCGACGATCTCTAACATCATCGGTGTCGACGCGTCGATCGAGCCATGCTTCGGCAACCTGTCGGTGAAGTCCAACCTGTCGGGCGAGTTCACCATCGTCAATGAGTACCTGGTCCGCGACCTGAAGAAGCTCGGCCTGTGGGACGACGTGATGGTGATGGACCTGAAGCACTACAAGGGCTCCTTGCGTCCGATCGACCGCGTGCCGGAGTCACTCAAGCAACTCTACGCGACGGCCTTCGAGGTGGACGCGACCTGGCTGGTCGAGGCGGCGGCACGTCGGCAGAAGTGGATCGATCAGGCCCAGTCGCTCAACATCTACATGGCGGGTGCGTCGGGCAAGCGCCTGGATGAGACCTACAAGCTGGCCTGGCTGCGCGGCCTCAAGACCACCTACTACCTGCGCACGATGGGTGCGTCGCATGCCGAGATGAGCACGGTCAGTCGTGGTGATCACAACGCGGTGAGTTCAGGTGCAAGCGCTGGCGATGCGGGGCTGTCGGCACTCGACGCGGCCGCGGTTCAGGCGCGCTCACAGATGAGCGACGGACCCGCCACCGACATGAAGTTTTGTGCCATCGACGACCCGACCTGCGAAGCGTGCCAGTGAGGCGCAATGCACCTCACGCTCACTGGATCGCGCGGCGCAGCGCGATGCATGAGAGCAACAACGCAAGCGCGTCAAAGTCAAGAAGTCCTTGGTGTTCTCACGCAACACTCCGATAATTCAGTTCACAGGAAATAGCGACATGCTGGTCTGGGAAGATAACGTTAGCAACAAGACGACACCGTCAATTCGCACCGCGCTGGAGCCCTCACGTGAGGCGCGGGCCTCGGAGTCGTCACCTCCTTTGTTTCATGCAGTGCCAGCGCTTCAGCCGGCGAGCAGCGCTGTCGTGGCTCCCGCGATGACAGCCCGTCGCGAAAGCACCGTCGATACGCGCCGCGTCTCGGCCGCTGACAAACGAATCATCAACGGTCAAACCGATGTCAATCAGTTGGTGCCGTTCAAATACAAGTGGGCTTGGGAGAAGTACCTCTCGAGCTGCGCGAACCACTGGATGCCGAACGAGGTCAACATGTCGCGCGACATCGCGACCTGGAAGGACCCCAACGGCTTGACTGACGACGAGCGCCGTCTCATCAAGCGCAACCTCGGCTTCTTCGTCACGGCAGATTCGCTGGCCGCGAACAACATCACGCTGGGCACCTACCGCCACATCACGGCGCCCGAGTGCCGCCAGTTCCTGCTGCGCCAAGCCTTCGAAGAGGCCATCCACACCCACGCCTACCAGTACATCGTCGAGTCACTCGGCCTGGATGAGAGCGAGATCTTCAACGCCTATCACGAGGTGGCGTCGATCCGAGACAAGGACGAGTTCCTGATCCCTTTCATCGAGGTCATCAGCGATCCGCACTTTCACACCGGCACGGCCGAGAACGACCAGACGCTGCTGAAGAGCTTGATCGTGTTTGCCTGCCTGATGGAGGGGCTGTTCTTCTACGTCGGCTTCACACAGATCCTGGCCCTGGGTCGGCAGAACAAGATGACCGGCGCTGCGGAGCAGTACCAGTACATCCTGCGCGACGAGTCGATGCACTGCAACTTTGGCATTGATCTGATCAACCAGATCAAGTTGGAAAACCCGCAGCTGTGGACGTCGCAGTTCAAGGCCGAGATCAAGGCTCTGTTCCTGAAAGCCGTCGAACTGGAATACCGCTACGCTGAAGACACGATGCCGCGCGGCGTGCTGGGTTTGAATGCCTCGATGTTCAAGGGCTACTTGCGCTACATCGCCAATCGGCGCGCGACGCAGATCGGCCTGGAAGAGCTCTTCCCGAACGAAGAGAACCCCTTCCCGTGGATGAGCGAGATGATCGACCTGAAGAAGGAGCGCAACTTTTTTGAAACCCGCGTCATCGAGTACCAAACCGGTGGCGCACTGTCGTGGGAGTAGCGGTGGCCACGAGGCCCCTGTTGACTTCTTGTCCCTGAATTCAAGACCCGCGTTGTGTGAGATGAGGCCAGTAGAAGCTTTGCTCAGACAGCGCATCCCCGTTCACCGAATCGGGAGCCGGCAATCCTGCCGGACAAGCCCCGGGCGGTGAATCGCCGCGGTCGATCGAGCTCGATCGATGCGGTGCTCTTTGCAACTTGATCAAGGAGAATTTGAAATGGCAACTGCGAAAAAGGCTCCGGCCAAGAAGGCCGCCGCGAAAAAACCGGCGGTGAAGAAGGCTGTGGCGAAGAAGCCGGCAGCGAAGAAGGCTGCGGCGA
>JANNFB010000263.1:0-3081 GCA_031379365.1 Burkholderiales bacterium | reverse complement strand
GGTCTCCAAGTGGCCCGCTGGGCGCGGTGCCGCAGCGCGCAGAACGTAAGGACAGGTGTTGCATTCAGGGCCTTTGCTTTGGTGACTTTCATTTGGCCCTGCAAATGAAAGTTACCCGGCCGCCGGGCCGGGACCCGGCAGGTTGGAAGGCCTCAAACGCCAGAAGAGAGCAACACCAAGCGCGTCCCAAGAACGACAAAGCCCTGCCTGAGCAGGGCCTGTGCTGTGGAAGCCGAGGCGCAGCCTAAAAACTCGTCCAGCCGTCGTCCGTCCCCGTCTTGGCCACGGCCGCTTCGGCGCGCAGCGTCGGCGGTTCCGCCTTCGGCTTGGCACCGAAGGCAGGCCGGGTGACGTTCTTGGCCCGGTCCGGGCCGCGGCGCTCGACGGGTGCTGCTGCGGGCTTGACCACAGGCGCCGGCGCCGGCGCAAAGTCGTCCGCGCGCTCGGTCAACTTGAACACGGCCACGGCCGCGACCAGTTGCTGCGCCTGTGCCTTGAGGCTCTCCGCCGCGGCGGCACTCTCTTCCACCAGGGCCGCGTTCTGCTGCGTGGCCTGGTCCATCTGCGTGATGGCTTCGCCGACCTGGCCGACACCGGCGCTTTGCTCCGTGCTGGCCGAGCTGATCTCGCCCATGATGTCGGTGACGCGGCGGATGCTGGCCACGATCTCCGTCATGGTGGTGCCAGCCTGGTCGACCAGGGCGCTGCCCTCGGCGACCCGGGCCACGCTGGCGTTGATGAGGCCTTTGATCTCCTTGGCTGCATCTGCCGAGCGGCCCGCCAGGCTGCGCACTTCCGAAGCAACAACCGCAAAGCCGCGGCCCTGCTCGCCTGCGCGGGCGGCTTCCACCGCGGCATTGAGCGCGAGGATGTTGGTCTGGAAGGCGATGCTGTCGATCACGCTGATGATGTCGGCGATCTTTTTGCTGCTGTCGTTGATGCCCTTCATCGTCTCGACCACCTGGCCGACGACTTCGCCGCCTTTGATCGCGACGGTGCTCGCACCCAGAGCCAGCTGATTGGCTTGCTTGGCGTTGTCAGCGTTCTGCTTGACGGTGGAGCTGAGCTGCTCCATCGAGGCGGCAGTCTCTTCGAGGGCCGAGGCCTGTTGCTCGGTGCGTTGACTCAGGTCCTGGTTGCCGCTGGCAATCTGCTGGCTGCCGGTGGCCACGCTATCGGCGTTCTGGCGCACTGCGTGTACCACTGCCGACAGGGAACCCTGCATGGCGCGAATGCGCCCCATAAGGCTGGCTTCGCCGCCAGCGGTAACGGCAATCGGCGCGCACAGGTCGCCAGCGGCAACGGCCTGCACCGCCAACACGGCATCGCGTGGTTCGCCGCCCAGCTGACGCCGCACCAGGCGCGGAATCAGCAGCGCCAGGCCCAGGCCAAGCAGCAGCCCGCCGGCCAGCAGCCCGAACACCACGTTGCGCGTCTGGTTGAACACCTGGCCGGCGTTCTCGCCGGCCAGGCGCCCGGCCGCGAAGGCTTGGGTTGTGAGGGTGTCGAGTGCGCCGACGCTGGCGTCGAAGGCCGTGGCACTCAGGCCGTCAGAGATGTCGGCGGCGTCGGTGTGCTTCTTCTCTCGGCCCAGGGCAATGACTTTCTGCTTGGCCTTCTGGTAATCAGACCAGTTCTTGCGCACCGCTTCGAGCTGCTTCTGCTGGCTGGCGTCGAGCGGGTGCTTGGCCATGGCGGCGAGGGCGCCCTCGGTGAGCTTGGTCTGCTCGGCGATTTTCTCTTCGTACTCGGCGAAGTAGCTGGTATCGGTCGAGCGGGCATGCTTGACCTCGAACTCGCGCACCGCCAGCACGCCGCCGCGCGCTGCGGCCAGCTCGCCCACGGCAGGCAGCCATTGCTGGGCCAGGTCGTCGGCGGCATGGTGAATGCGCGTCAGGCCAAACAGCGCCGCGCCGCCAATCAGGCCGGCGACGACGATCAGCACGGCAAAGGCGCCGAACAGCTGGTGCGAGAGTTTCAGGCGGGCGAGTGCCGCGCCGGTGCGGGAAAGGTACTTCGTCATGCGAGCCTCGGGCGGAGTGAGTGGAGCGCCGCAGGCCTGCGGCGCCCGCGGGTCTTTACTTCTTATGGCCGACGTAGCTCACGCCGACAACCTTGCCGCTGGCATCCTTGATCGGGTTGTAGCAAGCGTCGAACTGCGTGCCGAGCACGTCGATCTCGCCGCAGTACGACTGGCCCTTGGACACAGCCTCATAGGCCTTGTTGCGTGCCAGCTGGGTGCCGACACCGCGCTTGCCTTCGGGCGTGAGCACATTGGTGCTGACGCGGGTGAACTCGTCGCCGTCCTTGACGAAGACGGTGGCGGTGGCGTTGTGGGCCTTGCGCACGGCGTCCACGGTGTCGAAGTTGTTGTTGATCTTGCGCTCGCCGAAGAACAGGGCGGGCACGGTCTTGCCACCGACGGTGTCGGTGCCGTCAACGCGCGCAGCGCCGATCTTGGACAGACGGGAGTCAAAGTCGGCGATGGTGGCCTTGGGGTCGTTGGCATGGGCCGACAAGGCGGTACCGAGAACAACGATGGCGGCAAAGGTACTGAACAACGGTTTCATGGGGACTCCTGATGAAATGGTGGGATCTGTGGGGTGACGCTGAGGACAGCGGAGTCACCGCACTCACGCCTGTATCGACACGCCCGACCGGTAGTTGAGCAGCTCGGGTGGCTGGGCGATCGCTGGAGTCGAGCAAGAAAATCACGCCAGTTGCCGGCGTGCTGCCGGCCGCCTAAAAGCTGGTCCAGTCGCCGTCGGTGCCCGTCTTGGTCGGTGCGATCTCGGCGGTCAGGGTCGACGCCTTGGCACCGAAGCGGGGCCGGGTGACGTTGGTGGCACGGTGGGGGCCGCGGCGCTCCACGTTCCGGTAGTCAGGAACGGCGGCCGGCACGGTGACTGGCGCGGCCTGCGACACCTCGCCCGCGGCGAGCTTGAACACCGCCACCGCCTGCACCAACTGCAGGGCCTGGCTCTTGAGGCTCTCGGCCGCGGCGGCACTCTCTTCCACCAGGGCCGCGTTCTGCTGCGTCACCTGGTCCATCTGCGTGATGGCCTCGCCGACCTGTGCCAC
>JANNFB010000262.1:0-2089 GCA_031379365.1 Burkholderiales bacterium | reverse complement strand
TGTCGGCGATCTTCCTGGAGCTGTCGTTGATGCCCTTCATCGTCTCGACCACTTGGCTAACGACTTCGCCGCCCTCGATCGCGACGGTGCTCGCACCCAGAGCCAGCTGATTGGCTTGCTTGGCGTTGTCGGCGTTCTGCTTGACGGTGGCGCTGAGCTGCTCCATCGAGGCGGCAGTCTCTTCGAGGGCCGCCGCCTGTTGCTCAGTGCGGGTCGAGAGATCCAGGTTGCCGTGGGCCACTTCTGCACTGGCCAGTGAGATGGTGCTGGCGGATGCGCGCACTTCGCCGACCACTTGGCGAAGCTGCAGGTTCATCGCTCCGAGCGCGCGCAGCAGATCGCCGACCTCGTCGCTTCGCTTCGTCGTCACTTCATGCATCAACTGGCCTGCCGCCACATCGCTGGCCACTTGGCTGGCGAGGTGGATGTCGGCAACCAGGCGGCGCTGCATCGCATGGGCCAGGACCACTGCGATACCCGCCAGCAGCAGGCCGGCCACGGCCAAGCCGACGTTCAGGCGGTGCGCCTGCTTGGCCGCTGCAGCCGCGGCTGCAGCGCTGGTCGCGTCGATGCGCGCCACGACCTGGCTCACGGTCTTGGCCATGCCAGCATAGGCGGCGTCAGCCCCCTGCATCGCAGCGATGCCGGTGTTGGGGTCGACCGAGGCCATGTCGATCGCCCCGTCGGCGTGCTTGACGTAGGCGTCGACCAGGCCGATCGCAGTCGCTGCGATGCGAGCCAGTTCGGCGTCGGTATCAGTGGCCAGGGACTTCAACTCGTTCTTGACATCGCCCATGCGCTGCGCCAAGCCCGCGCGTGCCGCCTTGACCTTGGCGTCGTCGAGCGAGGCCACCAGGGCCACCGTGCGGTAGACGTCGGCGTGCACCTGCGACAGGTGCTCCTGGCTGGTGCTGAGCTTCTTGAAGAGGCCGATCTGCTCGGCCATCAGCTCTTGCACGGCAGTCGCCTGCCGCGCGTTCAGGAAGGCGTTGAGCTGACCGGCGCCGAGCAGCACCACGGCGGTGAGCAACGGCGCCAGCAGGAGTTTGTGACCTAGTTTCATGGGCAGGCCACTGGCTGAAGTTGAGGGGACTTGGGCTTACTTGTAGATACCGCCGCAGACGACGGTCTGCTCCAGGCGCTCGCAGTACATCGATTTCGGCTCGATCTTCTTGTTCTCGGGGTTGGTGAACTTGTAGTCTTGCCAGAACGACACCTGGGCCTTGCCCAGCTCGACGCGTTCCTTGACGAAGGCCTTGCCGTCCACGTCCTTGAGTTCGATCAGGTTGCGCCCGACCATCTTCTCGTTGGCGCCATGCGCGTGCACCGTGCCGTCCAGGCCGTAGACCACGAGGTAGAGGTCCTCGAACTTGAACTGGCCGGTCTTGCTGGTGATCTCGGCATAGCCCTTCTCGGCGCCCTGGGCCTTGATGAAGGTGATGCCCTTCTTGACCATGGCCGTGGCTTGCTCCGGCGTGGCGCCCCCTTGGGCGGCCTGACTGAGCGCACTGCTGGCCAGCAGCACGGCGGCCAGTGCGAGGTGGGTGTGTTTCATGGGGCGGTCCTTTGTTTGCGGGTTGAGATGAGAGGCGGGGTTCGGGGCCGTGCTGTTCGGCGCCGTGTGGCCAGCCAGTGGCCGGTCATCGACGCATGCTGTTGTATCGGCATGGCAGGGTCGCGTGTTGAGCAGTCGACTGCGTCGCGGGATCGGTTTTGTCGCACTTTGGCGTGTGCCCGCCGTTTAGAAACTGGTCCAGTCGCCATCCGTACCTGTCCTGGCCGGCGCAGCCTCGGCCGTCAGCGTCGGCAGCTTGGCCTTGGCGCCGAAGGACGGCCGGGTGACATTGGTGGCCCGGTCCGGACCGCGGCGCTCCAGCGCGGGCGCATTGGCAGCGCCTGCGTCGGCGGCCGCATGCGTCGTTGGCGCAGCCGTGCCCTCCTGCGCCAACTTGAACACCGCCACCGCCTGCACCAACTGCAGGGCCTGGCTCTTGAGGCTCTCGGCCGCGGCGGCACTCTCTTCCACCAGGGCCGCGTTCTGCTGCGTCACCTGGTCCATCTGCGTGATGGCCTCGCCGACCTGTGCCAC
>JANNFB010000215.1:0-8980 GCA_031379365.1 Burkholderiales bacterium | reverse complement strand
GCCTTGCAGGCCGATAGCCAGATCGTGGCGATGACGGGCGACGGCGTCAACGATGCGCCGGCATTGAAGGCGGCCGATATCGGCGTGGCCATGGGCATCACCGGCACCGAGGTCACCAAAGAGGCGGCCAAGATGATTCTGGCCGACGACAACTTCGCCACCATCGTGCAGGCGGTGCGTGAGGGCCGCGGTATCTTCGACAACATCCGCAAGTTCCTGCGCTACCTGCTGTCGTCGAACATGGGCGAGGTGCTGACAGTGTTCCTCGGCGTGGTCGGGGCAGGGGTGCTCGGCCTGACCGCTGGCGATGCAGGCGCGGGCCACGCCGTGGTGCTTCCGCTGCTGGCCACGCAGATCCTGTGGATCAACCTGGTCACCGACTCCGGGCCGGCGCTGGCGATGGGTGTCGACCCGAGCACCGGCGATGTGATGGCGCGTCCGCCACGGCGGCGCGCTGAGCGCGTGATCGATGTGCGGATGTGGTCGGGCGTGGTCCAGGTTGGCGTGGTGATGGCGCTGGCCACCCTGCTGACCATCGACTTCTATCTCCCCGGCGGTCTGATCGAAGGAACGCACAGCCTGGACAACGCACGCACGGCCGGCTTCACGGTGCTGGTGCTGGCGCAGCTGTTCAACTGCTTCAATGCGCGCTCGGACCGCACCAGTGCCTTCGTGCACCCCTTCGTCAACCGCTGGCTGTGGGGCTCGATCGCGCTGGCCGTGTTGCTGCAGGTGGCCGTCGTGCACCTGCCTTTCCTCAACCTCGCCTTCGGCACCGTGCCGCTGACCATTGAGCAGTGGGCGCTGTGCACAGCCATGGCCAGCGCGGTGCTGTGGACCAGCGAGTTGCGCAAGCTGGTGGTGCGCACCTGGCTGGCGCGATGATGGGGCTGATGCGCTTCGAGCTGCTCTTCGACCTGGCCAAGCTGGCCTTCTTCGTCGTTGGTGCCTACCTGATGTTGCAGGCCAGCGTGCGCCGCTGGCGGCCGGATTGGTCGCCGCAACTGGCGCAACGCCACCTGGCCGTGCTGGGCCTGCTGACGCTGGCAATGAGTGCCATCAAGGTCATCGAAGACGTCGTTGCGCGGGAGTCCGGGCCGGTCGACACCGCCATCCTGTGGTTCGTGCGCGAGCAGGTGCCCCCCGCGCTGCGCGGCGTCTTCGCGGCCGTCACGCTGAGCGGCTCGGCGGGCTTTCTGCTGCCCGCCACGGTGGGGGGGGTGGCCGCGCTGCTGATCGCCAAACGCCGCTTCGAGGCCCTGCTGCTGGGCAGTTCGATGCTCACCAGCGTGCTGCTGGTGTATGCGCTCAAGGCCCTCGTTGGCCGGGCCCGGCCGGCGCTGTGGCAGACCGAGTGGTACTGGGGCTCGAGCTTTCCGAGTGGGCACACCTTGAGCACGGCCGCGTTTGCCACCGCCGCGGCGCTGTGCATCGCGCGCCTGTGGCCGCGCGCTGCCACGCCGGCGATGGTGGCGGCGTTGCTGTGGACCGGGCTGGTGGCGCTGTCGCGCCTGGTGCTCGGCGTGCATTGGCCCTCGGATGTGCTGGCGGCGCTGTGCCTGGGCATGTTCATTCCGCTCGCCTTCAGCATGTGGTTCGATCGGGGCGTGGCCGGCCCGGATTGAGCCAGCGTGCGCCAACGCACAGATGCCGCCGGCCGATCGGACGACGATACGATATGAAACATTCATTCAAGCGCTGGGGCCGCTGGGCCCTCATGCTGTCGCTGGCCACGGCGGCGGTCTCTGTCCATGCTGAAACACAGGTCAGCATCGGCATCTCGGTGCCGGGCGTCAGCATCGGCATCAACACGCCGACCTATCCGCAGTTCGTGCAAGTGCCGAACTATCCGGTGTATTACGCGCCGGGCTTGCAGAACAACTTCTTCTTCTACGACGGCCTGTACTGGGTTTACCAGCGTGACAACTGGTACTCGAGTTCCTGGTACGACGGGCCCTGGTATGGCGTGAGCCCGCAGCGCGTGCCGCTTTACGTGCTGCGCATTCCGGTGCGCTACTACCGCGATCCGCCGTCCTACTTCGGCGGCTGGCAGCGCGACGCGCCGCCGCGCTGGGGCGAGCATTGGGGCAATGACTGGCAGCGCCAGCGCAACGGCTGGGACCGCTGGAACCGCAATGCGATGCCCGCTCCGGCGCCGCTGCCCAGGTACCAGCGGCAGTACTCGGGCGATCGCTACCCGAAGGTCGAGCAGCAGCAAGACCTGCACGGGCGCAACTACCGCTATCAGCCGCGCGATGCCGGCGTGCGCGAACAGGTTCAGGAACGGGCGCCGCAACGCGGCAACGAAGGCCGGCCGCAGGGCCGCCCCGAAGCGCAAGACATGCGCCGGCAGCCCGCGCCTGAGCGCGCCCAGAGCAACAGCCAAGGCAATGGACAGGGCAATGGCCAGGGCAACGGCAAGAACAAGGGCCGCGAAAAAGACGGCGAGGACGGTGATGCACCAGGCCAGCAACGCAAGAAGTAGCCGCGCTGCGGCTCGCATTGCGCTCGCCGCGTGCGCCGCGCTGATGTCGAGCGCGGTGCTGGCCGAGTTGTCCAATGACGGCCTGATCGGCCCCGGCCTGCGTTCGCGCCCGGCCTATGACGGCTCGGACTCGCAACGCACGGAACTGGTACCGGTGCTGCGCTACTTCGGCCCGCTGCTCTTCGCGCGCTCGACCCAGGGCGTACTCGAAGGCGGCCTGCGCGTGGCGCTGGCGCCCGGCCTGCATGCCGGCGCGCAATTGGCCTATGAAGGCGGGCGCCGGGCGAGCGAATCGGACTTTCTGGCCGAATATCGTATCGCCGACATCCAACGCGGCGCGTCGCTCGGCCTACAACTGGAGTGGGACCAGAGCATCGGGCCGATGCCTTTCACGCTACTCGTGCGGGCGCGACAGAACACCGATGCCGACCTCGGTGCGCAGGTAGACATGCGCCTGAGTGCAGGGGTCTTCAAGCGTGGGCCGGTGTCGGCCGGTGTCTATGTGCAGGGTCTCTGGGCCAACGCGAAATCGGCGAACGCGTACTACGGCATCACGCCGCAGCAGTCGGCGATCAGCGGCTTGCCGTCCTTCAGTGCCGGCAATGGCTGGCTCGCGGCCAGCGCCGGCCTGCTGGGGTCGGTGGACATCAACCCGCAGTGGGTCGCGGTCGGCAGCCTGGAAGCGCGGCGCCTGCGCGGCGATGCGGCCAACAGCCCGCTCGTCGAGCGCAGGTCGAGCCACACCTTGAATGCCGGCGTGGCCTATCGCTTCTGATGCCCGACAAGAGGACGACCGCATGATCACCCGATCGACCCGATCTGCCCGTTCGGCCGGCCTGCTTGCCGTCCTGGTTTGGCTGCCCGCCGCACACGCCGCAACGCCGGTGCCGGTGCAGACCGAAGTCAACTACCTGCTCGGCTATATCGCCGGGTCGGGCTGCGAGTTCTTCCGCAATGGCACCTGGCACAGCTCGCAGAAGGCCCAGGTGCACCTGCGCGACAAGTACAAGGTGCTTGTCGAGAAGGACCTGGCCGACACCACCGAACATGTGATCGAACGCGCCGCCAGCACCAGCAGCTTCAGCGGCAAGCCTTACCAGATCAAGTGCAGCGATGGCGTGCCGGTGCCGAGCCAACAGTGGCTGCGCGAGAAGCTGGTGCAGTTGAGGGCGCAGCCATGAGAGCGCCGGCCGCGTTTGCGCTCGGCCTGTGGCTGCTCGTTGGCGCGGTCCAGGCCCAGCCGCTGTTGGCGCCGCCACCCGTGTCGACCGCTGCCTCGGCGCCCGTGGACGGGAGCGACAAGAGCTGGGCCGTGCCCGCGCTGGAAATCGTCGCCTTCGATTTCCTTCTCAACCGCTACAACCGGCGCTTCAGCGGCACCACGGACTACGACGTCACGATGGGCTCGATCCGGCGCAACCTGCGCGGCCCCTGGGTCGTCGACAACGACCCCTTCAAGATCAACCAGTTCGCCCACCCGTACCAGGGCTCGCTGTATCACGGCGCTGCGCGCGCCACGGGCCTGAACTACTGGGAAGCTTCGGCGCTGACCTTTGCCGGCAGCGCCTGGTGGGAAATCACCGGCGAGAAGACGCCGCCCGCGCGCAACGACCAGATCGCCAGCGGCATCGCCGGCAGCTTCCTGGGCGAGCCGCTGTACCGCATGGCGCAGATGGTGCTGCGTGGTCGCAGCATCGTGCCGGCGGCGTGGCGCGAAACCGCGGCGGCCGTGATTTCACCCGCCGTGGGCCTGAATCGCCTCGCCTTCGGTCAGCGCTTCGGTGCCACCTTCGACGATCACGACCCGGCCTACTACGGCCGCATGCACATCGGTCCGACGCATGTGACGCGCCACGCTTTCGACACCTCGACCGAGTTCAAGAGCGACATGGTTCAGGCCGACTTCCTGCTCGACTATGGCCTGCCCGGCAAGCCCGGCTACACCTACCGGCGCCCGTTCGACCACCTCAGCTTTCAGACGCTGTTCTCGAGTGCCAACGGCATCGAGCAAGTGAGCACGAGTGGCCTGCTGTACGGCACCGACTACGCCGTGAAAGACAGCTACCGCGGTGTCTGGGGCCTGTACGGCAACTACGATTACCTGTCACCGCAGATCTTCCACATCTCGACCACTTCGCTTTCCCTGGGCACGACCGGTCAGTGGTGGGCGACAAAGACGATCGCGGTGCAGGGCACGGGCCTCGCGGGGCTGGGCTATTCGGCTGTCAGCAGCACGACACGCCGGATCGGCGATGACAGCGAGTACAACTACGGCACGGCAGTACGCTTTGCTGCGGCGTTGCGTGTCATCGCCGGTGACCGCGCCTCGGCCGATGTGTCGGCACGCATGGTTTCAGTCGGCCGCATCGCCAACCGCATTGCCGGGCGCGACGACATCTCGCGCGTCGACACCAACTTCACTTATCGCGTGATGGGCCGCCATGCGATCGGCGCCAACTATCTGTGGTCGCACCGCAGCGCGAGCTACCCCGTTGCCGGCGACCGCCGCCAGACGCTCAGCACGGTGGGCGTGTACTACACACTGCTCAGCAGTGACGGCTTCAGCGCACCAGACTGGCGGCCTGGCGCCGCGAATTGAAGCGCCGTCCGCCGCTTGCAATCCCCGCCGTCAGGCGCCTCCAGGCCCATCAACGCAAGCGCCCGCTACCCGCGACCAGCCCGAACTCGCGCAGCAGCACGCCGATCTGGGTCTTGTCGAGCTTCTTCATCAGCATGTCGCCTACGAAGGCAGGCCCCGGGATATCGAACTCCTTGCCGTCCCGCAGGTGGCCGGTCGCGGTCAGGAGCTTGCGGATGTCGTAAGTGGAGTTGAATACTTCCGGTACGCCGCGCTCGACGCCCAGCAGCGTGTAGACAGCCTCCATCGGCGTGCGCACCGAGTACTCCGTGGTGAAGATGCAGTCGCGCTCTTTGGACTCCGCAAACTGGCCGATGAAGGCGAAGTTGATGGCGCCCTCGGGCACCACGTCCGGCCGGTCACCGGCCTGGCGCGGCATGAAGAACGCGGTGATGTAGGGCATCATCACCGGCACGGTCTTGGCACCCGTTGCGGCCAGCTCAGCGATGTCCGCCACCGGCACGCCCAGGTGATAGAGCCATTCCTGGGTTATCTCCTCGCCGGCGCAGTCCTGCATCGGCTTCTTCACGTAATCGCCGGGTTTCTCGACGAACAGGCCGTAAACCCAGACCACGATCTGGTCCTTGGGCTGCTGCTTGAAGTGCGGCTGCCGGTTCACCGTCCAACTGAGCAGCCAGGAGGAGTCTTTCGCGGTCACGATGCCGCCGGTGACCACCTTGCCAGCGAACGGATCGCGTTTGGCGATCTTCTGGATGTAGCTCGGGATGCGTTTGTCGAGCGTGGTGACCGTGGCCGATTCCCATTTGGTTTCGGGGATGTGCGCGCCGAACACGTCAGGGCGCCCGAAGGCCGGATCCTTCGCGGCGATGCGACGCCACAGGTCCCACGCCGGTGCCGGCCCCACGTTGAGCTTGGCCGGCGTGTGGTGGTCGCCGTTGTCGGAGTTCTCGGTCAGCGAGCCGATGGTCATGAAGACCAGGTCGTCGGGGCCGAGATCGACGCCGCCTGCAACGCTGCCTTCAGCGCCGCCTTCATCCCCGCGCCTGCGCCAATGGATGCGTGTGGCCTGCTTGCGTTCGGGCGCGATGTCGAAATCGACATCGGTGACCTCGCATCCGTACTGGAACACCACACCCTGGTCCAGCAGCCACTTGACCAAGGGCTGCACCAGCGATTCGTACTGGTTGTACTTGGTGAACTTCAGCGTGGAGAAGTCCGGCATGCCGGCGATCTGATGAACGAAGCGGTGCAGGTAGAGCTTCATCTCGAGCGCCGAGTGCCAGGCCTCGAAGGCGAACATCGTGCGCCAGTAGAGCCAGAAGTTGCTGCACAGGAACTCTTCGCCGAAGACCTCGTTGATGCGCTTGTTCTCCATCTCCCCGCGGGTGGCCAGGAAGAGCTTGATCAGCTCCTTCTGCGCGTGCTCGCTGAGCGTGAACAGGCCGTCGGTGTGTGCGTCCTCGCCGCAATTCACGGTGGCGCGCTGCAGGGAGGAATTGGGATCGTCCTTGTCGAGCCAATAGAACTCGTCGAGCACGCTGGCGCCCTCGATCTCCAGCGACGGGATCGAGCGGTACAGGTCCCACAGGCACTCGAAGTGGTCTTCCATCTCGCGCCCGCCACGGATCACGAAGCCTTTGTCCGGCACATCGATGCCGTCCAGCGCGCCACCGGGCAACCGTTGCTGCTCCAAGATCGTGATCCGGTGGCCTGGCATCTGGCCGTCGCGGATCAGGAAGGCGGCGCCCGCCAGTGACGCCAGGCCCGAGCCGACGAACCAGGCCGCCTTGTTCTCCACGCCCTTGGGCTTGCGCGGGCGGGCGAAGGCTTCGTAGTTGCCGCTGCTGTAGTGCATGTGATCCTCTGGGTTGACGTTGCAGCTACCGCCAGGCGCTGCGAATCGGCCAAATTAACGGCGACCCGCGCCGCTGTCGGTGCTGTAGCGCACAGACGCGTCCGTCCGTAAAGCTTGTGATGGCGGCCATGCCGCAACGATCCCGAGGAAGCCCATGCCACAACCCCGTTGGCCGTACCCGCTCTGGTGCGGGCTGGTTCTGCTGCTGGTGCCGGCCGTGAGCCAAGCCATCGAGGAGCCTGCCTACGAGGTGGTGCACAAGCTCGGCGACAGTGTCGAGATCAGGCGCTATGCAGCCTATGTGGTGGCCGAGGTGCTGATTACAGGAGCGCCGGACGAAGCCGGCAACCAGGCCTTCCCGATCCTGGCCGGCTACATCTTCGGCAAGAACAAGGGCGAGCGAAAGTTCGCCATGACGGCACCGGTGACGCAGACCAGCACCCCGGCGAAGTTCGCGATGACGGCGCCGGTGACGCAGAGCGCGGCCGACGGCGGCACCCTGGTGCGCTTCGTCCTGCCCAAGGGCGTCACCTTGAGCACGGCGCCCGAGCCGACCGATGAGCGCGTGAAGTTGCGCGAGGTGGTGGGCCACACGCTGGCGGCGATCCGCTACTCGGGATTCTGGTCGCAGGCCAACGACGCCGAGCATCTCGAGCAGCTCAGCGCGGCACTGCGCACCGCCAAGCTCACCTGGGCCGGTGAGCCGGTGGTCGCTCGCTACAACGGGCCATGGACGCCCTGGTTCGCGCGCCGCAACGAGCTCTGGTTGAAGCTGCCATGAGCAGCGCCCTTGCGCCAGCGACCGGCACGATCAATCAACCCGCTAGATCAAGGAATCCCACCATGAGCCATCACATGGATCAAGACACCAAAGACTGCATGGACGCTTGCAACCTTTGCGCCATTGATTGCGGCAACTGCTTCGCGCACATGGTTGGCAAGGAAAGCGTCACTGCCTGTCCGTCATGTTGTATCGAATGCTCGGCGATCTGTCGTTTGTGCGCCGACGCCATTGCCCGCAACAGCCCATTTGCGAAACAACTGTGCCAGCTGTGCGCCGACATTTGCGACTGGTGCGCAAAGGAGTGTGGTGCACACGAGATGGACCACTGCAAGCGCTGCGCCCAAGCATGTATCCGTTGCGCCGCAGCATGCCGCAAGATGACCGCTTGAACGCGGCGCCAGCAAGCGCAACCGCTCAGCCTGCCAGCGCCCCGTCAAAACCCGGCGAGCCTGCGCCTGCCGTGCCGGCAGTGTCCGCCTCAGGGGAAGACAAGCGCGAGTCTGCGCCTGCCGTGTCGGCGGTAGCCGCCCCAGGCAAAGACAAGCGCGAGCCTCGCAGCCTGCGCAGCTGGCTGCTGATCGTCCTGGCCGTTGCATTGGCGCTGGCCGCGGCGCTGTACCTGCTGCGCAATGTGCTGCTGGGCACACCGACGCCGGTTTACACCGCGACCCAGGCCGAGCTGGTGCAAACCGTGGTCGCCAGCGGCCGGGTGGCCTCGCCGCAGCGGGTCACGGTCGCGCTGCAAGGCTCGGGGCGGGTGCTGCGCGTGGCGGTGGTCGAGGGCCAAACCGTCGAGCGCGGGCAACTGCTGATCGAGTTGGACAACAGCGACGCTCGTGCCAGCCTGGCCCAGGCCAGTGCCGCCGTCGCCCAAGCCCAGGCCCGCGTGCGGCAGGTGCGCGAGCTGAGCCAGCCGCTGGCCACACAAGGCCTTGCACAAGCCCAGGCCACGGCACTGCAAACGCGCAAGGTGCTGGCGCGCGACCGCGACCTGGTGGCGCAAGGTTTTATCAGCCAGGCCGTGCTCGACGACGCGCAGCGCGCGGCCGACGTGGCCAGCAGCCAGGTGGCCAGCGCCCAGGCGCAAGCGCAAACCAACACCCCCAGCGGCAGCGACGCCGCGCTGGCCCAAGCCGCGCTGGCCCAGGCGCTGGCGGGTCAGCAACTGGCCAGCGTCAAGCTGGCGCAGGGGCAGGTGCTGGCACCCAGCGGCGGCGTACTGATCTCGCGTGACGTGGAGGTGGGCGACATCGTGCA
>JANNFB010000212.1:0-12822 GCA_031379365.1 Burkholderiales bacterium | reverse complement strand
CGGCTCTCGCCCACACCCGGCACATCAACAACATCCTTGATGGAGAAATTGACATGGCAACTGCGAAGAAGGCTCCGGCCAAAAAGGCTCCCGCTAAAAAGGCTCCGGCCAAAAAAGCGCCCGCCAAGCCGCCGGTGAAGGCTGCGGCAAAGAAGGCTCCGGCGAAGAAGGCTGCTCCGGCCAAGAAGGCGGCGCCGGCGAAGAAGGCCGCTCCGGCCAAGAAGCGTGCTCCCAACGCGGCGTTCATGAAGCCCATGACGCCCAGCGATGCACTGGCGGCCATCATCGGCAAGGGGCCTTATCCCCGCACCGAAGTGACCAAGAAGATCTGGGAGTACATCAAGAAGAACAAGCTGCAAGACGCAGTCAACCGCCGGATGATCAACGCCGACGCCAAGCTGAAGGAAATCTTCAAGAAGGCCCAAGCGTCGATGTTCGAGATGACCAAGATGATCAACGGCCATCTGAAGTGAGTTCTTGACGGGCGGCTTGCCGCCTCGTCTGAAAAGCCGGTGCTCTGCACCGGCTTTTTTCATGGGCCGGCGGATCCCTCAGAGGGACAGCTTGCGCTCGACGAAGTTGAGCCGGTCCTGGCCCCAGAAGATCTCGCCGCCGACAACGTAGCTCGGGGCACCGAACACGGCTGCGTCGATGGCGCGTTGGGTGTTGGCGTCGTAGCGTTCCTGGACGGCGGGTGCGTGTGCATCGGCCAGCCGCCCGGCTGGCAGTTCGTGCTCGCGCAGCAAGGCCGCCAGCGTCGCTTCGTCGGCGATGTTGCGCTCCTCGACCCAGACCGCGCGCAGCACTGCATCGGTGAGGCCCATGGCCGCATCGACGCCGTCGTGCTGGGCCACGGCGATGATCAGCCGGGCGGCATCGTCGCCCGCCACCGGAAAGAACCGGGGGTGCAGGTTCAGCGGCAGCTGCAGGTGGTCGGCGAAACGCTGAAGCTCGACGAGGCGATAGGCTTGGCGCTGCGGCGGGCGCTTGCCCAGCGGCAGACCGCCCGAGGCAGGGAAGACCTTGCCGCCAAGATCGACCGGCAGCAACTCGATGCGGGCCCGGCGTTGGCGCGCGATGTCCCAGAAACGCCGGTGGCCGAGATAAGTCCAGGGCGACTGGGGAGTGAAGAAGTACTGGACGTCGGACACAAGTGCGCTCCCGCGACAAAACCTGAACGGTAGCCGATCTGCGCACCGCCCGTTCAGGGGCCAGCAGGCAGGGGGTCTCCCGATGGCCCGGGCCGGTTTGCCGCTGACAATGGCTCGCCGCGCCCTGCGGCCTCCTTCGCGCTTGCTTTCGAATCGATTCGCCCGTGCGCCGCCTGCCCGTCCTCTCGACCTTGCTTTGCCTGTTCAGCGCCTTGCTGGCTGCCGGCGGCACGGCTGTGGCGGCCGTCGATTACGTGCCGCGCATGGAGCGTGTGGCTGCGTGCAGCTGGGACCGTCCGGGGCACAACCCCTTCATGGGCGACGTAGTCGCTGCCGTGGATCGCTACAGCGACATCCCGACTGCCGTGCGCGTGCGCCTCAAGCAACGCATGCAGGCGCGGCAGTACGACGACTTCGTGGACATCCGTCGCGACAGCATCAGCGGTCGCGAGGCTTATGAGCCGGCCATCCGCGACATGCACTTCGGCCTCGACCGGGTGTGCAGGCAGGTGACCCGCGAGCGCTGGAGCGCGCAGATGCATGAGCGCGGCGTGGTCTATTGCGAGCAGGAGCACTGCATCCTGGTGCCGACCGTGTGTCGCAACGTCAGTCGCATCCATCGCCGCCCGGCAGCGGTGGCGGGCGAATCGGACCGCGGCACGGGAGCGCCGGAAACGACTGGATCGTCAACCTCCGCCAACGCAGGCGGGCAGGGTGACGCAGCTTCCGAGCGCCCTGCCGGCAGCGACCCGGCAGAACGCGGACCGGGGATCACATCGTCCTTTGCCGAAGCAGTCGCGGGTGCCACGATTCCCTTGTGGCCGACCGGTGGCGACGATGGCGCAACGCCACGCGACGAGGGCGGCGGGGGCACGGGCGGCGGCGGACCGACCCCTTGGTTGTCGACACCGGTTGGCGGTGGTTCGCCCTTCGCGCCAGGCTCAGGCTCGCCTGGCGGCAGCGGCGGTCCGGACGACGGCAATGGCGGCAATGGCGGCAATGGCGGCAATGGCGGCAGCGGCGGCAGCGGCGGTGAGCCTGGCGTGATTGGCGGTGGCGGTGGTAGCGGCGGCGAACCAGGCGTGATTGGTGGCGGCGGCGGCGGCGGGGATGGCATCGGTGGCGGTGGCGCCCCGGGATTCCCCGTTGTCGATCCCGCGCCCCCCGTGAGTCCTATTCCAGAGCCGGCCACTTGGGCCAGCCTGTTGGCGGGACTGGCGGCCCTGGCGCTCGTCAGCGCGCGGCGAAGACGGCAGGACTGAGGTTCAGGGCCGCACTGCGGGTGTCCTCACGCACGGGCGTGCCGAGATGAACCACCCAGAAACGCTCATAGCGTGAACCTGGGCGCTGAACGCAGGCCAATCCGACATCCCGAAACTCGGCCTGCATCAAATTGGCGCAATGCGTCGGGCTGGCCAACCAGGCCTGCAGGGTGTCGTCGAAATCCGTCTGTCCAGCGGCCAGGTTCTCGCCGGCGCCGGCCGCGGCATAGCCCGCCGCTCGCAGGCGAGCGCCCAGGCCGCGTTGGCGCGCATCGACATGCGACAACAGGTCGCGCAATGCCAGGTCGCTGGCCTGCTCCTGCGCACTGCCTGCCAGGCGTGACTCCCAGGCCAGGGGCGGCATCGGAACCTTGTTGGCAACGCAGGGCGCGTCGCCAACCTGCCGCACCTCATTCAGACGCTGCAGCGCAGCCGCGAGGGCGAGCGTGTCGGCACAAAGTTCGAGCCCGGTCTCTGCCTGCGCCGAGGTGAACAACCCGGCGGCCAGCAGCAGCGCCAGTGCGCTGACGGCTCGCTTGGGTGATCGGGTGAACTGGCCGCAAAACATCGCCCAATTCTCGGAACACCCGACGCCGGCGGCGAGGGGCGCACTTCACGCGGGCCTCCACTCGCAGGTGTCCAGTTGTCACAGTGGCGAGACGGCGGTCGGCGGTTCGTGCGCTGCGTCACGCGCCAGCAGCGGGGCGAGGAAACGGCCGGTGTGGCTGCCCGCATGCGCAGCGACAGTTTCCGGCGTGCCGCAGACCACGACGCGCCCGCCGCCGCCGCCGCCTTCGGGGCCCATATCGATGAGCCAATCGGCCGTCTTGATGACGTCCAGGTTGTGCTCGATGACGACGATGGTGTTGCCGGCGTCGCGCAACTGGTGCAGCACCTTGAGCAGCAGTTCGATGTCGGCGAAGTGCAGGCCGGTGGTGGGTTCGTCCAGGATGTAGAGCGTGCGTCCGGTGTCGCGCTTGGAGAGTTCGAGCGCCAGCTTGACGCGCTGGGCCTCGCCGCCCGACAGCGTTGTGGCGCTCTGGCCCAGCGTGATGTAGCCCAGGCCGACGTCGAGCAGGGTCTGCAGCTTGCGCGCGATGTTGGGCACCGCCGAGAAGTAGCCGAAGGCGTCTTCCACCGTCATGCCGAGCACGCCGGTGATGTGCTTGCCCTTGTAGAGGATCTCCAGGGTTTCGCGGTTGTAGCGGGCCCCGTGGCAGACGTCGCAAGGCACGTAGATGTCGGGCAGGAAGTGCATCTCGACCTTGAGCACCCCATCGCCCTGGCAGGCCTCGCAACGCCCGCCGGCCACGTTGAAGGAGAAGCGCCCCGGGCCATAGCCGCGCTCGCGCGCCGCCGGCACTTCAGCAAAGAGTTCGCGGATCGGCGTGAACAAGCCGGTGTAGGTGGCCGGGTTGGAGCGCGGTGTGCGACCGATCGGGCTTTGGTCGACGTTGATGACTTTGTCGAAGGCCTCCAGGCCTTCGATGCTGTCGTGCGGCGCCGGCTCGGCATGGCTTTGGTAGAGCTTCTTGGCCACCGCGGTGTAGAGCGTGTCGTTCACCAGGGTGCTCTTGCCAGAGCCAGAAACACCCGTCACGCAGGTGAACAGGCCGACCGGAATGTCGACACTCACCGCCTGCAGGTTGTTGCCGCGCGCGCCCGAGATCGTCAGGTGCTGTGGCGTGGCGCTGTCGGCCAGGGCCACGCGGCGCTTCGGCACCGCAATGCGCAAGGCGCCGCCGAGGTAGCGCCCGGTCAGCGACTCGGCGTTCGCCGCGACTTCGTCCGGCGTGCCCTGGGCGATCACGCGCCCGCCATGTTTGCCTGCGCCCAGGCCCATGTCGACCACGTGGTCGGCGCTGCGGATCATGTCTTCATCATGTTCGACCACCAGCACGCTGTTGCCCAGGTCACGCAGACGGCGCAAAGTGGCGATCAAGCGCTCGTTGTCGCGCTGGTGCAGGCCAATGCTGGGTTCGTCGAGCACATACATCACCCCCGTCAGCCCCGACCCGATCTGCGAAGCCAGGCGAATGCGCTGCGCTTCGCCGCCCGACAGCGAGTCGGCGTTGCGGTCCAGGCTGAGGTAGTTCAAGCCGACGTCGTTCAAGAACTTCAACCGCGAGCGCACCTCGCGCATGACTTTCTCGGCGATGTCGGCCTTGTTGCCGATCAGGTGCAGTGCCTCGAAATACGCCAGGCAGTCAGCTAGCGTGGCGTGCTCGACCTCGTAGATCGGCAGGCCGCGCACGGCGGGGTCGTTGCCTTGCAGAAAGACATGGCGGGCCTCGCGCTTGAGGCGTGTGCCGCGGCACTCGGGGCAGGGCTTGGGCGCCTGGTAGCGTGACAAGTCCTCCCGCACCGCCGCGGAATCGGTCTCGCGCCAGCGCCGCTCGAAGCTTGGGATCACGCCTTCGAACGGATGAGAGCGCTTGACGCTGCGCTTGCGCCCGGCGGCGCCGTCGGCCTGGTAGACGAAGGCGATCTCCGTCGTGCCCGAGCCGTACAGCAGCACATGCTGGTGCGCCGTGGCGAGCTGCTCGAACGGCGTCTCGACATCGAAACCGTAGTGCTTGGCCACCGATTCGAGCAGCGAGTGGGTGTAGGCATTGCGCCGGTCCCACCCCTTGATCGCGCCGCTGGCCAGGCTGATCGTCGGGAAGGCGACCACGCGCTCGGGATCGAAGGCCGTCACCTGGCCCAGACCGTCGCAGCTCGGGCAGGCGCCGACCGGAGAGTTGAAGGAGAACAGGCGCGGCTCGAGCTCGGGCAGCGAGTAGCTGCAGACGGGGCAGCCGAACTTGCTCGAGAACAGATGTTCCTTGCCGCTGTCCATCTCCAGCGCGAGCGCGCGGCCGTCGGCAATGCGCAACGCCGCCTCGAAGCTTTCCGAGAGGCGCTGCTGTAGCCCGGCGTGGACCTTGACGCGATCGACGACGACATCGATGTCGTGCTTCTCGGCCTTCTTCAACTTCGGTAGCTCGGCCGCCTCGACCACCGCGCCGTCGACGCGGAAACGCACGTAGCCCTGGGCCTGCATGTCGGCGAACAGCTCGACGAACTCGCCCTTGCGGTCGCGTACCACGGGCGCCAGGACCGCCAGGCGCGTGTCTTCAGGCAGCGCCAGCACGGCATCGACCATCTGCGCCACGCTCTGCGCCTGCAAGGCCAGATCGTGATCAGGACAGAAGGGCGTGCCGGCGCGGGCATAAAGCAGGCGCAGGTAGTCGTGGATCTCGGTGATCGTGCCAACCGTCGAGCGCGGGTTGTGCGAGGTCGCCTTCTGCTCGATGCTGATGGCCGGCGACAGGCCCTCGATGACATCGACATCGGGCTTGTCCATCAGTTGCAAGAACTGCCGCGCGTAGGCGCTCAGGCTCTCGACGTAGCGGCGCTGCCCCTCGGCGTACAGCGTATCGAAGGCCAGGCTGGATTTGCCCGAGCCCGACAGCCCGGTGATCACCACCAGCGCATCGCGCGGGATGTCGAGGTCGATGTTCTTCAGGTTGTGCGTGCGCGCGCCGCGGATGCGCAATTGGGTACGGTCGGGTGGCATGTCGATCCGGCAGACGAATCGAGCATTATCGGCAGTGCCGCCCGAAGGGTGTAATCGGCCGGTCACCGGCACCCTGGGCGGAAGGGGCCGCCCCGGAAAACCGCGGCACTCAGCCTGCCGCGTCCAGCACGCGCAAGATCTCGCGGCCGTAGGCCTCGAGCTTCTTCGCCCCCACGCCACTGATGCCCGCCAACTTGTCCAGGCTCGAGGGTTGCTCACGCGCCATCACGGCCAGCGTCGCATCGTGGAAGACGACATACGCGGGCAGGTTGTGCTCACGCGCGACTTCACCGCGCCAGGCCTTGAGAGCCGCAAAACGGCTCTGCGCCGCCGTATCGAGTTCGGCTGCCGCGGCGGGCGCGCGGCCTGGCGCGGGACCACGCTCCTTGCGGTCACGGCTGCGCGGCGGGGCCGCCCGCGGTACACGCAGCACGATCGGCACCTCGCCCTTCAACACCGACCGGGCGCTGTCGGTCAGCGCCAGAGTGTTGTATTCGCCCTCGGGCACGACATGGCCGAGCGCCACCAGCTGGCGCAGCACGCCGCGCCAGCGGCCGTCGTCCAGGTCGGCGCCGATGGCAAAGGTGGACAGGCGCTGGTGGCCGTGCTGGGTGACCTTGTCGGTGACCTTGCCGCGCAGCACGTCGATCAGGTGGCCGGCGCCGAAGCTGATGCCGCTGCTGTGCTGGAAGCGGTAGATGCAGGAAAGCAACTTTCGCGCTGCTTCGGTGCCGTCCCAGGTGTCCGGGTTGGTCAAGCAGTTGTCGCAGTTCCCACAAGTTGTGCTGTGTTCACCGAAGTAGCCGAGCAGCCGCACGCGCCGGCAATCGTGCGCCTCGGCCAGCGCCAGCAGGGCGTCGAGCTTGCCGCGTTGCACGCGCTTGAACTCCTCCTCGGCGGGGCTCTCGTCGATCATCCGGCGCTGATTCACCACGTCTTGCAGGCCGTAAACCATCCAGGCATCGGCGGGGGTGCCGTCGCGGCCGGCGCGGCCGGTCTCCTGGTAATAGGCCTCGATGTTCTTCGGCAAGTCGAGGTGGGCGACGAAGCGCACATCAGGCTTGTCGATGCCCATGCCGAAGGCAATGGTGGCCACCATGACGATGGCGTCCTCGCGCAGGAAGCGGTCCTGGTGGCGCTGGCGCAGGCCGGCGTCGAGACCGGCGTGGTAGGGCAGCGCCGGGATGCCTTCCGCGTTGAGCCAGTCCGCCGTCTCCTCGACCTTCTTGCGCGTACCGCAGTAGACGATGCCGGCCTCGCCATCGTGCTCTTCGCGGAGGAAGCGCAGCAGCTGGCGCTTCGGTTCGTCTTTCTCGACGATGGCGTAGCGGATGTTGGGCCGATCAAAACTGGCGACGAAGGTCTCGGCAGCTTCAAGGGCCAGGCGCTTGACGATGTCAGCGCGCGTGATGTGATCGGCGGTGGCCGTGAGGGCGATGCGCGGTACGCCGGCAAAGCGCTCGTGCAGGATCGACAGGCCAAGGTACTCCTCGCGGAAGTCGTGGCCCCACTGGCTGACGCAATGCGCCTCGTCGATCGCGAACAGGCTGAGCAGCGATCGCTCGTGCAGCGAGTCCAGCATGGCCAGGAAACGGGGTGTCAGCAGGCGCTCGGGCGCGGCGTAGAGGAGTACCAGGCGACCTGAACGCAGCTCACGCTCGATGCGCGCGGCATCGTCGCTGGAGAGCGTGGAGTTGAGGAAAGCCGCGTGCACGCCGGCCTCTTCGAGCGCGCCGACCTGGTCGTGCATCAACGCGATCAGCGGGCTCACCACCACCGCCACGCCCTGGCCGGCGCGATGCCGCACGATGGCCGGGATCTGGTAGCACAGGCTTTTGCCGCCGCCGGTGGGCATCAACACCAGGGCGTCGCCGCCTGCGGTGACATGCGCCACCACCTCGCCCTGCAGGCCGCGGAAGGCGCTGTAGCCGAAGACTTCGTGGAGAACGGTGAGGGGCTGCGAAGCGGGGGCTGTCATCGGGCGGCGATGGTAAGCCAGGGCTGCGGTGCGAAGATGGTGCCACGTCCTTGAAAGGCTGCCATGTCCGACGCCCCCGGCCCGCTGCGCGCGAAGTTGATCCGCAACACCGACGAAGTCCAGCTCGAACGCCAATGGCGCGAGCCGCTCTACGACACGCAATGCGGTGGCATCACCGACGGCATGGCCGCGAAGAAGCTCGGCGCCGGCTTCGACATCCTGGCGCCAGGCAAGCGCTCCTGCCCCTACCACTACCACCTGGCGCAAGAAGAGATGTTCGTGATCCTGCAGGGCCATGGCACGCTGCGCGTTGCCGGCGAACTGCTGGCGGTGCGCGCCGGCGACGTGGTGGTGATCCCGCCCGGCCCGGAGTACCCGCACCAGTTCATCAACACCTCCGATGCGCCGATGCACTACCTGAGCATCAGCACGCAGGAGCGGCCGGAAATTTGCTACTACCCGGATTCGGGCAAGCTCGGCGCGTTCGCACCAGGCCACCGGCTCCTACAGCGCAGCGCGAACAATCTCGACTACAACGACGGCGAGCCCTGAGAAGCGCCGTGCGCGGCCGTGCGCCTAGGGATGGGCGCATTGCGGCTGGTCGGTATCATGCTTGCCCACCCCTTCAACGCCCGCTCAAGGAGCGCCCATGGCCTCGGTCAACAAAGTCATCATCGTCGGCAACCTCGGCAAGGACCCGGAGGTGCGTTACGCACCCAGCGGCTCGGCCATCTGCAACGTCACCATCGCCACCAGCCGGCAGTGGAAAGACAAGACCAGCGGCGAGAAGCAGGAAGAGACGGAGTGGCACCGCGTGGTGTTCTATGACCGCCTGGCCGAGATCGCCGGCGAGTACCTCAAGAAGGGCCGCCCTGTCTATGTCGAGGGCCGCTTGAAGACGCGCAAATGGACCGACAAGGAAGGCGTCGAGAAGTACACGACGGAAATCGTCGCAGCGGAAATGCAGTTGCTCGGCGGCCGCGAAGGCGGGGGCGGCAGCGGCGGGGATGATGGCGGCGGCGGACAGCGCAGCGCGCCCGCACCGCGCCCGGCAGCGGGTCGCCCGGCGGCCAGCGCGCCGGCCAAGTCATCGACCGGCTTTGACGACATGGACGACGACATCCCGTTCTGACAAGCCGCCATGGTTTGAGCCAGGCCAAGGCGCCCCGCACTGCGGGGCGTTATTGTTTGGGGCACCCCAGGAGCCCCTCATGAGCGTCACCAGCCCCGCCAGTGTCCACCTGACCCAGCAGCGGGACTACGCTTTCGAGGTGGAGTTCGGGGCCGGCATCGCCCCGCTCGTCGCCGACGAGCCGCCGCCGCTCGGTGGCGGCCAGGGGCCATCACCGGAGCAACTGCTGGCGGCCGCGGTCGGGAATTGCCTCGCGGCTTCGCTGCTCTTCTCGCTGCGCAAGTACAAGCAGCAGCCCGAGCCGATCCGTGCCGAGGTGCGCAGCGAGACGCTGCGCAATTCCGAGGGGCGCCTGCGCATCAAGGCGCTGCACGTCGTACTGACGCTGGGACAAGCGGCCGCTGCGCTGCAGCACCTGGACCGTGCCCTGGCGCAGTTCGAAGACTTCTGCACCGTGACGCAAAGCGTGCGCGGCGGCATCGAGGTCGTGGTGCAGGTGATCGACGGCGCAGGCGTCCGGCTCAAGTAGCCCTCCCCTGATACGCAGTTGGGTTCAACAGCATCCATCTGACCGTTGCCGATCGGCCCCTTGCAGTCGTTCGCCCTCGCGCGCGAGAGATGGCGCGAGATCAGGACGGCGGGGCGCTCTGCTCCGCGAATGTCCCCCGAGTCGGCCTGCGCCCGCCTCTCCTCCTTGATTTCGCTGCGCAGAGCGCCCCGCCGTCCTGATCCGACGAGCTTGGGCTGTTGGGCGGTGGAAGAGCGACGCTGCTTGAGGCCGGAGCCGCTGGGTGCCCGCCGCAGTGAAATCAAGGGGGAGCCCTGGGCGCAGCCCAGGGCGGAGGACATTCGCGGAGGCGGGCACCCGGTGGCCTCGGCCGGCGCGGTTCACGAACGTTCGGCTACGAAGGTCCGCAAGCGGCCGCGAGCCGCCTTACTTTCTTATGCCCATGAACGCGATTCGGTAAGGCGGGTGTGCAGCCCCCACAGGCACGACTTGTGTGTCCCTTGGGGAGTCGAATGCCCACTCTTTGGTCATGGTCTGTACTGTCTAGTTGTGTTTAAATACTCATAGGTCTACTATCTGTCGTTGGCAGTCAGATTATGTCTGTCACCCCGCTCGCTCCCTCCGTACCCCTTCGACTCAACCCCTCAAGGAGTCCCCGTGATGAAGAACTGGCTCACCAAATTCATGACATTGATAGCCACCGCTGCGCTAGTGAGCGCTTGCGGCGGCAGCGACGATCCGCCGCTGGACAACCTGGCGGACGTGGCACAGCAGCGAGGCTTCACCGCCCTGGTGGCCGCAGCAACCAAGGCCAACTTGGTCTCGACCCTGTCATCGCCGACCGCCAGTCTGACTGTCCTCGCCCCCACCGACGCGGCCTTCACGACTCTCGCGACGCGCCTTGGCTTCTCTAGCGCGACGGCGATGGTGACCGCGCTCGACGGCCCGACGCTGGCGAAGATCCTGACGTACCACGTGTTGCCGACCCGTAAGACTGCGGCCGACTTGATGGCCGGCGCGCAGCCCACGCTTTACACGTTTAGCAGCGCACCCGCGACCTTGGCGGTCACGACCAGCGGCGGCGTGAGGTTCGGCGACGCCGTGCTGACCCAGGCCACGGTGACCACCGCCGACGTTGCCGCCAGCAATGGTGTCATCCACGTCATCGACAAGGTCCTGATCCCGCCCGGCGTGTTGAACATTGTGCAAATGGCTCAGGCCAACCCGGCGTTTTCGACGCTGGTCAGCAGTGTCGTCACCGCCGGTCTGGCATCCAACCTCAGCGCACCGACCCCGTTGAAGACGGTCTTCGCGCCCACCAACGACGCCTTCGCCGCCATCTCCAGCACCGTCGGCGGCTTGAGCGTCCCGCAGCTGACCACGGTATTGACGTATCACGTGCTCGGCAGTCAAGTGCTGTCGACGGGGATTCCCTTCGGCACCCCGGTCGCCACATTGTCTGGGCAGAGCATCACGATCACCGCCGGTCCGGCACCCGCCATCGCTCGCATCACTGACAGCACGACCACCCCCAAGAGCATCGTTGCGGTCGATGTGCGCGCCAGCAATGGCGTGATCCATGTCCTCAGCGGCGTGCTGATCCCGAGTCTGGCGAACTGAAGCGTCACCCGCGAGCTTTCGCGGCGGCCCTGACCACGATGGGCTCGGCCGCCGCGATCACGCCACCGCCCAGGCAGACCTCGCCGTCGTAGAGCACGGCACTCTGACCCGGCGTGACGGCCCACTGGGGGGCGTCGAACGCGAGTTCGAAGCCGGCATCCAGCGGTGAAAACCGACACGGCGCATCCTCTTGTCGGTATCTCGTCTTGGCCGCAAAGGCCCCCGTGGCCGGTGCCTGGCCCGCGACCCAGCTGATGTCCTCGGCTTGCAGGCGGCCCGACTGCAGTGCCTTGTGGTCATGGCCCTGCACGACGACCAGCACGTTGCGCGCAAGGTCCTTGCGCGCAACGAACCAGGGGGCGTGCTCGCCGCCGGCATCGGCGCGGCCCTTGACCCCGCCAATCCCGAGGCCCTGGCGCTGGCCCAGGGTGTAAAAGGACAGCCCGACATGGGCGCCGAGCCTGCGCCCGCGCTCGTCTTCGATGGCGCCGGGCTGGTGCTTCAGGTAGCGGTTGAGAAACTCGCGAAAGGGTCGCTCACCGATGAAGCAGATGCCGGTCAAGTCCTTCTTCTTCGCATTCGGCAGACCAATCTCGGCTGCGATGCGCCGCACTTCCGTCTTCTTCAACTCGCCCACCGGAAACAGCGTCTTGCCGAGCTGGGCTTGGTTGAGGCGGTGCAGGAAGTAGCTCTGGTCCTTGGCCGGGTCCAGGCCCTTGAGCAACTCGAAGCGTCCGTCGCGCTGGCGCACCCGCGCATAGTGCCCCGTGGCGATGTGCTCGGCGCCCAGGCGCAGCGCGTGGTCGAGGAAGGCCTTGAACTTGATTTCGGCGTTGCACAGCACGTCGGGGTTGGGGGTGCGGCCCGCCTGGTACTCGCGCAGGAACTCGGCGAACACGCGGTCCTTGTACTCGGCGGCGAAGTTGACATGCTCGATCTCGATGCCCAGCACGTCGGCTACCGCAGCGGCATCGACGAAGTCGATGTTGCTCGAGCAATGCTCGGTGTCGTCGTCATCGACCCAGTTCTTCATGAAGAGACCGACGACCTCATGGCCCTGCTGCTTGAGCAGGTGCGCCGTGACAGCCGAGTCGACACCGCCGGACAGGCCGACCACCACGCGACGCGCCTTGCTGTGTGGGTTGGTGGAGTTCACCCGCCGATTATCCCGAGCCGGGCTGCACCGGCTGGCCCGCCGCCTTCCACCCGCTGATGCCGCCCTCGAGGTGGCGCGCATCGATGCCCATCGCGCGCAACGCTGCCGTCAGGCCCTGGCTGATCTCGTGGCCATGGGCGCAGTACACGACCACTGGTTGCTCGCAGCCGATGCTGTCCTTCCAGTCCAGCCACAGCGCCGGATCAAGCCAGCGCGCGCCCGAAATGTCGCTGCCGTCAGCGCTGCGGGCCTGGGCCCGCCGCACATCGAGCAGTTGAAAGCCGAAGTTGCCGTGCTGCCAAAGCGCGAGTTCAGGCACCGTGATGACGCTCATGAGAACCCCTCCTAGCGTGCAAGTTGGAACGCCAACCCAGCGGCTGCACAGGCCCCGAGCAGCGGGATCACGCCGACCTTGAAGCGAAACAGCGCGACCGCAGCGAGCAGGGTGATGGCGGC
>JANNFB010000211.1:0-2146 GCA_031379365.1 Burkholderiales bacterium | reverse complement strand
TGCCGAAGAGTGCGGAGAAGGTGGTTGCGCCGTATTACCTCGACAAGAACGGCGCTCGCCTGGCCGACGACGCACCGGCCGAGCAGATCGCCGAGAGCGTGTATGACGTGCCGATCAAGAAGGGCATCGCCTACCAGCCGCACCCGGCCTTTGCGGCCGACGACAAGGGCCGCTACCGTTATCACGATCTCAAGGCAGGCGGGATTGGTGGCTTGGGCGAGCGCCGCACGCCGATCGAGTTTGAGCAGACCGGCACCCGCGAGCTGGTGGCCGAGGACTTCGTCTACGCCTTGAAGCGCCACGCCACCACGCGCATCACGACGCCGATCTTCGGCGTGTTCTCGGAGTACGTGCTCGGCCTGAAAGACTACGGCGAGTTGATCAAGCGCGAAGACACGCTGCTGCGCAAGGGTCTGGACCCGGCCAGCCTGGACCGGCCGTTCCTCGACTTCCGGCGCTGGCCACTGGCGGGCGCCACCGCGCCCGAGAAGCATCTCTTGCGCATTCGCTTGCAGGGCAAGTACCCGCAGTGGAAGTACTGGATGCAGATGACCTTCATGGCGCCCGTGCCCTGGGAGGCCGATGCCTTCTATGCCCAGCCCGGCATGGCCGAGCGCGGCATGACGCTCGACCAATGGCCGGTGGGCACTGGCCCCTACATGATGACGGTGTTCGAGAAGGACCGCCGCATCGTGATGGCGCGCAACCCCAACTACCGCGGCGAGCCCTACCCGTGCGAGGGATCGGCCGAGGACAAGCCGGCGGGGTTGCTCGACGACTGCGGCAAGAAGACACCCTTCATCGACACCATCGTGGCCACGGTCGAGCGCGAGGGCACGCCCCAGCGCAACAAGTTCCGCGACGGCTATTACGACCTGGAGGTCTTCGAGCGCACCGACACGGGCACCAGCTACATCGTCGAGAAGCTCGACTCCGACGAGGTCCGGGCCGACTACGAGAAGAAGGGTTTCACCTTCCCGAAGTACGCCGATGTCAACAGCTACATCATCGGCTTCAACATGCTCGATCCAGTGCTGGGCAATGGCGACACGCCGGCGCAGGCCGAGCGCGGCCGCAAGTTGCGTCAGGCCATCACCATCGCGATCGACTGGGACGAGTACTCGCGCATCTTTCCGAAGAAGGGCGGCCAGACGGCGATGAGTCCCTTGCCCGATGGCATTCCGGGCTCGCGCGAGGGTACGGCCGAGGGCATCAACCCGGTGACGCACCGGTGGGTGAACGGCAAGGCCGTGCGCCGCCCGATCGAAGACGCCAAGAAGCTGATGGTCGAGGCCGGCTACCCGGCCGGGCGTGACGCGAAGAGCGGCAAGCCCCTGGTCATCAACTATGACTACTACGCGCCGCCCACGCCCGAACGCAAGCCCGAGATCGACTGGGTGGTGCGCCAGTTCGCCAAGCTCGACATCCAGCTCGAGGTGCGCGCCACCGACAACAACCAGTTCCAGGACAAGGTGCGCAAAGGCAAGCACCAGGTGTTCTGGAGCGGCTGGAACGCCGACTACCCCGACGCCGAGAACTTCCTCTTCCTGATGTACGGCCCGAATGCCAAGAGCGTGTCGGACGGCGAGAACACGGCCAACTACCAGAACCCGGCCTACGACAAGCTGTTTGCGCAATTGAAGATGCTGGACGACGGACCGGAGAAGCAGGCCGTGATCGACAAGATGGTCGCCATCCTGCAGCAGGATGCGCCCTGGAGCTTCGGCTTCTACCCGTGGGCTTCGACGGCGGTGCAGAGCTGGGTGCACAACTCCAAGCCCGCCATCCTGATCCGCGACCATGGTCGCTACCTGCGGCTCGACACACAGAAACGCGTTGCCAGCCTGGCGGCTTGGAACCAGCCGCGCTACTGGCCCGTGCTGCTCATCGTTTTCTCGCTGGTCGGTGTGGTGTGGTTTGCGCGCCGCAGCCTGCGCAAGCGCGAGCGCATGAACGCGCGCGGCGAAGTGATCGTCGCCTGAGCCCGCCGCACCCACGCCGATGCTGAACTACCTCGTTCGACGCACCCTGTATGGCGTGCTGATCCTGATCGGCGTCAACCTCGCCACCTTCTTCCTCTTTTTCACCGTCAACACGCCCGACGACATGGCGCGCCTGAACATCGGCGGCAAGCGCGTGACACAGG
>JANNFB010000210.1:0-4272 GCA_031379365.1 Burkholderiales bacterium | reverse complement strand
GGCGAATCGGCGCCGCCGAGAAGCGCAGGCTGGCCGGCCGCGCGCGTACCCGCGCGCTTCGTGCACTGACTCGGCGCGACTGTCTGACCACAGTGAGCGCAGCGAACGGCGGGAGTTTCGCGACGGGGCATCGAAGCCGAGCAGCGCAGGGCAGTCGCAGCGAAGCGAAGACCGCCTCAGCTAAGCGCTGCGCCCGGCCCGGTGGCCCGGTTGCCGCGCCGCTGTGTTGCGAGCAGTTCGTCAAGGTCCGCAATGGGCCGAGCGCCGTTGTCCGTAGAGCGTCGTATCTCATCCTAGAGCTTGCCTTGCACCAGGCCGCGAAAGCCGTAGACGATGCGATCACCCGCGTAGTCCACCAACTCAACCGTGCGCTGTTGCCCTGGCTCGAAGCGCACGGCGGTGCCTGAGGCGATGTTCAGGCGCATGCCGCGCGCCCCGGCACGGTCGAAGCGCAGACCCGCATTGGTTTCGGCAAAGTGGTAGTGCGAGCCGACCTGGATCGGACGGTCGCCTGTGTTTTCGACCACCACGGTCAGCGTGCGCCGGCCGACGTTGATCTCGATGTCGGGGCCGTCGGTGAAGAGCTCTCCGGGTGTCATTGCTCGCTGCTCCTATTTCCGACCGCGCCACCACACCAGCCCAGCGACAGCCAGACCGATCAGGGTGAAGCCGAACAGATCGGTGGCGTGCAGGTGGGCGGTGCTCGGACCATGGCCGTCATGCGCGTTCGCCAACGAGCACGCACTCCACATCGACGCCAACAACAGTGTTTCGCGCATCGCAGACTCCAGTTATGCGATCGGTTGGTGCACGGTCACCAACTTGGTGCCGTCGGGGAAGGTGGCCTCGACCTGAATCTCGGCAACCATCTCGGCCACCCCGTCCATCACGTCAGCGCGCGAGAGCACGGTCTTGCCGTCGCTCATGAGGGCTGCAACGCTCTTGCCATCGCGCGCGCCCTCCATGATGGCGGCGCTGATGAGGGCCACGGCTTCGGGGTAGTTGAGCTTCAGGCCGCGCGCACGGCGGCGCTCGGCCAGCAGGGCGGCGGTAAAGATCAGCAGCTTGTCTTTCTCGCGCGGGGTCAACTCCATCCGGCGGCTCCTCGGGTTGCCAGGCGTGCAGCTTAAGGCCGTTCTCCATGCAAGCGCTGTGCCCCGTGCCGGGGCGCAGGGGCCGCTCGTTGGTGGTGCGTTGCACATCCGGCATCTGGCACGTTCGTTGCAAAGGTCACGCTCGGAACCCCACCCATCCATCACAGGAGCGAGAAGCAATGAATTCGATTCCCCGCCGCGCTGGCCTCAAGCTGTTGGCCGCCGCCCTCATCTCTGCCGGCGTCGCGACGCCGGTGTTGGCGCAAAGCACGATCAAGGTCGGCGTGCTGCATTCGCTGTCGGGCACGATGGCGATCTCCGAGACGGTGTTGAAGGACACCGTGCTGATGGCCATCGACGAGATCAACGCCAAGGGCGGGCTGCTCGGCAAGAAGCTCGAGCCCGTCGTCGTCGACCCGGCTTCCAACTGGCCGCTGTTCGCCGAGAAGGCCAAGCAGCTGATCGGCCAGGACAAGGTCGTCGTGACCTTCGGTTGCTGGACCAGCGTGAGCCGCAAGTCGGTGCTGCCGGTGTATGAAGAGCTGAACAGCCTGCTGTTCTACCCGGTGCAGTACGAAGGCGAAGAGCTCAGCAAGAACGTCTTCTATACGGGCGCCGCGCCGAACCAGCAGGCGATTCCCGCGGTCGAATACCTGATGAGCAAGGAAGGCGGCGGCGCCAAGCGCTGGGTGCTGCTGGGTACTGACTACGTGTACCCGCGCACCACGAACAAGATCCTGCGTGCCTTCCTCAAGAGCAAGGGCGTGAAGGACTCCGACATCGACGAGAAGTACACGCCTTTCGGCCACAGTGACTACCAGACCATCGTCGCCGACATCAAGAAGTTCTCGGCCGGCGGCAAGACCGCGGTGGTCTCGACCATCAACGGCGACTCCAATGTGCCGTTCTACAAGGAACTCGGCAACGCCGGCCTGAAGGCCAAGGACGTGCCTGTCGTCGCCTTCTCCGTCGGTGAAGAAGAGCTGCGCGGTGTCGACACCAAGCCGCTGGTGGGTCACCTGGCGGCGTGGAACTACTTCCAGTCGATCAAGTCCCCGGCCAACACCGAGTTCATCAACAAGTGGAGCGCCTACGCCAAGGCCAAGGGCATCGCCGGCCACAAGGACAAGCCGCTGACGAACGACCCGATGGAAGCCACCTACATCGGCTTCCAGATGTGGGCGGCGGCGGTCAAGAAAGCCGGCACCACGGACACCGACAAGGTGATCGCGGCCATGGCCGGCCAGACCTTCACCGCGCCGAGCGGCATCACCTCCAAGATGGACGAGAAGAACCACCACCTGCACAAGAGCGTGTTCATCGGCGAGATCAAGGCCGACGGTCAATTCAATGTGGTGTGGAAGACGCCGGGCCCGGTCAAGGCCCAGCCCTGGAGCCCCTTCATCCCCGAGAACAAGGGCAAGAAGGATGAGCCGGTCGTGACGGCCAAGAAGTAAGCAGCGTCCGCCTGCCCCTCTGCCGCATCCTGTGGCGCAGGGCCGCGGGTGGGGTGGGCCCGCGGGGCCTGCTCCACCCGTTCGTTCCCCGCGCCGATCGCGCCAGCACTGCATGCTTCTTTCCCACTTCACGCGCTGCTTGGCTTGGCTCCTGCTGGCACTGGGTTGTGCTGCGCCGGCCCTCGCCCTGACGCCGCAACAGGCCCGCGCCCTCGCGATCGGCGAGGCCGACAGCCGCATCGAGGCCCTCAATGCGGTGCTGGCCACCGCCGACGCGAAGACCGTGGCGCTGATCCAGGCCCTGTCTGACGATGCGGTCAAGATCAGTGACGTGGCCGTGTTCGTGATGCGGGACGGCAAGGCCTTCGATCCCGTGACCGGCGCCGAGTTGCCGCTGCCGGCGGCGGCCGAAGATGTGATCAACAACAACCAGATGCGCGGCGAGCTCGATGCCGCGCTGGCGTCCATCAAGCTGTTCTCGGCCGACGCCAAGGTGCGCGCCGAGGCCGCCAAGACCCTCAAGGGCGAGCCCGACGAAGCCAAGCTGCCCTTGATCGAGAAGGCCATTGCCGCCGAAAGCCTGCCGGCGATCCGGCAGTCGCTCGAACAGATCCGCTTCGCCATGCTGCTGGGCAGCGCGGACAAGACCAAGCGGCTGCAGGCTGCGACCGCCCTCGGCGCCAGCGGCACCCCGGCCACCAAGACCCTGCTGCTCGAACGCCAGAGTGCCGAGACTGACCCCGAGGTCCGCGCCGCGGTGGCTGTATCGCTGCGCGCGATCGAGGGCCGCCTGGCCTGGGGCGAGCGCCTCGGCGTGATCTTCACCGGCGTCAGCCTGGGCTCCATCCTGCTGCTCGTGGCGCTCGGCCTGGCCATCACCTATGGCCTGATGGGCGTGATCAACATGGCGCACGGCGAGTTGATGATGATCGGCGCGTACGCCACCTACGTGGTGCAGAACCTGTTCAAGACCTATGCGCCGGGGGCCTTCGAGGCCTATGTGCTGGTGGCGATTCCGGTCTCCTTCCTGGCGGCGGCGCTGGTGGGGGCCGGGCTCGAGCGCAGCGTCATCCGCTGGCTCTATGGCCGCCCGCTCGAGACCCTGCTGGCCACCTGGGGTATCAGCCTGATGCTGCAGCAGGCGGCGCGCTCCATCTTCGGCGCGCAGAACGTGCCTGTCGAGAACCCGGCGTGGCTGTCGGGCGGCGTCGACGTGATGAGCAACCTCACCCTGCCCTTCAACCGGGTGGCGATCGTCGTCTTCGCGGTGCTCGTGCTGGTGGCCGTGTCGCTGTTGATCGCGCGCACCCGGCTGGGTCTGTTCGTGCGCGGCGTGACGCAGAACCGGCGCATGGCGGCCTGCATGGGCATCAACACCGCGCGCATCGACACCTATGCCTTCGCGCTCGGCTCGGGCATCGCGGGCCTGGCCGGCTGCGCCTTGTCGCAAGTGGGCAATGTCGGCCCCGACCTGGGCCAGAGCTACATCGTCGACGCCTTCATGGTGGTGGTGCTGGGCGGCGTCGGCCAGCTCGCCGGCACCGTCTACGCCGCGCTTGGCCTGGGCGTGCTGAACAAACTGCTCGAAGGCTGGCAGGGCGCGGTGCTGGCCAAGATCATGGTGCTGGTCTTCATCGTCATCTTCATCCAGAAGCGACCGCAAGGCATCTTTGCCCTGAAGGGTCGGAGCGCTGACGCATGAAGACCGGCCTTGGCGTGTC
>JANNFB010000207.1:0-3743 GCA_031379365.1 Burkholderiales bacterium | reverse complement strand
ATTGCAGGCCGCGATCGCCGCCTGCCACGCCCGCGCCGCGCGCGCCGACGACACCGACTGGAACGCGATCTGCACGCTCTATGACGCGCTGCTCGTGGTGCAGCCATCGCCGGTGGTCGAACTCAACCGCGCGGTGGCGATCAGCCGCGCAACCGGAAACGGAAAGGGCCCGGCTGCGGCGCTGCCGTTGGTCGAAGCACTGATGTCGCAGCCGCAACTTTCTCAGTACCACCTGCTGCCCTGCGTGATGGCCGATCTGCTGTCGCGTGTGGGTCGCACCGAAGAGGCGCGTGCGATGTGGCTGCGCGCGGCCGATCTGACCCGCAACGCGCGCGAACGCGAGCTGCTGCTTACCCGCGCGCAATCAACCCCGCCTGAAGGAGGCCAATCATGAGTGTGTATGTCGATGGATTCGCGATCCCCGTGCCAAAGAAGAACCTGACGGCCTACAGGCGTGTCGCACGCAAGTTCGGCGCGCTGTGGATCAAGTACGGCGCGTTGGAGGTGCACGAGTGCGCAGCCGACGACGTCAAGCCCGGCAAGTGGACCTCGTTCCCTCAGGCGGTGAAGCTCAAGCCCGACGAGTTGGTCGTTTTCTCCTGGATCGTCTTCAAGTCGCGCCGCCACCGCGACGCGGTCAACAAGAAGGTGATGGCCGACCCGGTGTTCGTCAACGCCGAGATGAAGAACATGCCCTTCGACGGCAAGCGCCTGATCTTCGGCGGCTTCAAGGAGATCGTCAGGCTCTGACGCCGGCAGGCGTCATGCAGCGGCCAACCAAGCCGCAAGATCGCGCTCAAGCTTCTCCAGATCTGCCTGCCGCGTGTACATCATGTGGCCGGCGTCGTAGTAGTGATGCTCCACGCGCGCCAGCACCTCGGCCGGTGCGTCGAGCTGGGCCAGCGACCAGTCACTGGCGCTGTACGGCGTACCGAGGTCGTAGCGGCCGCTGGCCACCAGCACGCGCAGATGCGTATTGCGGCGCAGGGCGCGGGCCAGGTCATCGCTGGTCGAGGCAAAGCCATTGCCTTGGGCTTCACCGCGGTTCCAGTTCCAGCCCTTGTTGACCTCCATCGACAGCAGCTCGTAGCGCTCTTGCGTGGCCAGACCCAGCTGTTCGCTGAAGTAAGCCAGCGCGGCCATGCCGTAGGGCGCGGCGATGGCTTCGATGCCGGGGTCGAACTCCCACTCTCTTGTGCGGCTGGCAGCCATGGCGCCCGTGGCTCGGGCGTCGAGGCGGCCGACCATGCGGCCCGCGTCGCGCAACAACTCAAAGAAGAAGGTTTGGTCGCTGATGCGCAGGTTCTTTTCTTCGACCAGTGCCGCCGGCAGGCCGGTCAGTTCGGCCACGCGCTTGGTGATGTGGCGGCGCTGGCTGGCTGACAGGCGCGCGCCCGCATTGAGCGCTCGCAGGTAGTCGTCGGCAACAAAGGCTTCGGCCGCGCTGCGCGCGGCCTGCGGTGAGGCGGCGGCTGCACCCTTCAACTTGCCGTGGACCTGCGCCACGCCGGCTAAGGCGGGCAGGAAGAGGGCGTAGGGCAGATCATTGCGCGGCGCGAAGACGATGCTCTGCAGGTCCATCGCACACGACACCAGGATCAGCCCCGCCAGGGCGACATTGGCGTTCTGCAGCGCGTCGGCAAGCGCGGCGCCCCGTGTCGTGCCGTAGCTCTCGCCAGCCAGGTAGACCTTCGAGCCCCACCGCTTGTGGCGTGTCAGCCAGCCGCGCATGACCTCGGCGAGGGCTGCCACGTCGCCGTCCACGGACAGCAGCTTCTTGCGCGCCTCGTCACCGGCGGCGACCGACCAGCCGGTGTGGGGTGGGTCGATGAACACCAGGTCGAAATGTGCCAGCCAGGTCAGCGGGTTGTCGCTGACGGTGTAGGGCGGCGCCGGCATGCTGCCGTCGTCGGGCACCACCACGCGCTTGGGTCCCAGCGCCCCGAGATGCAACCACACCGACGACGAACCTGGCCCGCCGTTGAAGGCAAAGCACACCGGGCGCGGCCCCGTGGCCTGGCCGTTCAGCAGGTAGGCGGTGGTGAACACGGCGGCTTGGGCGTCACCGCGCTCCTCGCCGAAGCCGCCGCGCAGCACGGGCAGGAACTCGCACACGGTCTGGTAGCTCAGTCGGCTCGCGTCGGCCAACACCACGCTGCCGCTGGCCAGGGTCGGTGACTGGGCCAGCAGCTTGTCGACCTGTTCGCGTTCGCGGTTCTTCTTCGCGGTGTTCTCGGGCGGGCTGGTGTCGGGCATGGGTGGCATCTGTGGCAAAGGCCCGCCAGTTTAGGTGCCTTGAGGCGCGCCTCGCCGGGCCGTGGCCGCGGGGCGGGGACAATAGGGACTGTGACGACCGCCACCCCCACCCGCCCCGAGACGGCCAAAGTCCTGAGTGCCTACCGCCCGTATTGGGCCAAGCGCTTCGGCCCCGCCCCCTTCCTGCCCATGAGCCGCGCCGAGATGGAGGCGCTGGGCTGGGACTCGTGCGACATCATCGTCGTCACCGGCGACGCCTATGTCGACCACCCGAGTTTCGGCATGGCCGTGATCGGCCGCACCCTCGAGGCGCAGGGGTTTCGGGTTGGCATCATTGCGCAGCCCGACTGGCAGTCGGCCGAGCCTTTCAAGGCCCTGGGCAAACCGAACCTGTTCTTCGGCGTCACCGCCGGCAACATGGATTCGATGATCAACCGCTACACCGCCGATCGCAAGATCCGCAGCGATGATGCCTACACCCCCGGCGACACCGGCGGCAAGCGGCCGGATCGCGCCACCCTGGTCTACTCGCAGCGCTGCAAGGAGGCGTTCAGCGAGGTGCCGATCATCATTGGCGGCATCGAAGCTTCGCTGCGTCGCATAGCGCATTACGACTATTGGCAGGACAAGGTGCGGCGCTCTGTGCTGGTCGACAGCAAGGCCGACCTGCTGCTGTACGGGAATGCCGAGCGCGCCATCATCGAGATCGCCCACCGCCTGGCCAAGCGCGAGCCAGTCGCCAACATCACCGATGTGCGCGGCACGGCCTTCGTGGTGCGGTCGGGGCCAGGACAGGCACCGCAAGGTTTCTTCGAGATCGACTCGACCGAGGTCGACATGCCGGGGCGTATCGACGACCACATCAACCCCTACCTGACGACGTCGGAGGCCGCGGCGTCCCAAGGCCAGACCTGCGCCAAGGAAGACGGCACGGCGCCGCCGACCGCGACGGCGACCGTGATCGCGATGCCGGTCAGCCGCAAGACGGGCGCGGTGGCGATGCCCGCGCGCGGCCAGACCGTCATCCGCCTGCCGGCCTACGAGCAGGTCAAGAGCGACAACGTGCTCTATGCCCACGCCAACCGCGTGCTGCACCTCGAGACCAACCCGGGCAACGCGCGTGCTCTGGTGCAGCGCCACGGCAGCGGCGCGACGGCACGCGATGTCTGGATCAACCCGCCGCCGATCCCGCTGTCGACCCCCGAGATGGATCTGGTGTTCGATTTGCCCTACGCGCGCAGTCCCCACCCGGCCTATGCCGACGAGACGGGCGGCCACGATGGCACGACCAAGATCCCCGCCTGGGAGATGATCCGCTTCAGCGTGAACATCATGCGTGGCTGCTTCGGCGGCTGCACCTTCTGCTCGATCACCGAGCACGAGGGAAGGATCATCCAGAGCCGCAGCGAAGACTCCATCATTCGCGAGATCGAAGACATCCGCGACAAGGTGAAGGGCTTCACCGGCGTGATCAGCGATCTGGGCGG
>JANNFB010000183.1:0-22818 GCA_031379365.1 Burkholderiales bacterium | reverse complement strand
TGGTGGCCGGCGCAGGCTGCGACGCGCATCAAGGAAGTGGCGACGGTGCAGGGCGTGCGCGCCAACCAGTTGGTGGGCTATGGCCTGGTGGTTGGGCTCGACGGCAGTGGCGATCAATCCAGCGGCGCACCGTTCACGGCCCAGAGCCTGGCCGCGATGCTGCAGCAGATGGGGGTCACGATCCCGCCGGGCGTGCAGATGCAACCGAAGAACGTGGCCGCGGTGATGGTCACGGGCTCGCTGCCGGCCTTCGCACAACCGGGCCAGGCGATCGATGTCAACGTGTCGTCGCTCGGCAATGCCAAGAGCCTGCGCGGCGGCATGCTGATTGCCACCCCGCTCAAGGGCGCCGACGGCGCGGTCTATGCCATGGCCCAGGGCAACCTGATCGTCGGTGGTGCCGGCGCGTCTGCCGGCGGCTCCAAGGTACAGATCAATCACCTCGCCGCCGGGCGCGTGCCTCAGGGCGCGACGGTGGAACGCGCCGTGCCCACCGCTTTGGCACTGGGCGAGTTCCTGCAACTCGATCTCGGCAGCAGCGATTTCGCCACCGCACGCGACGTTGTCCGTGCCATCAACCGCGCCAAGGGCGAGGGCACTGCGATCGCGCTCGACGGCCGCGTGGTGCGCGTGCGGGCACCGGCGGCGATCGACCAGCGCGTCACCTTCCTGGCCGATATCGAAAACCTGTCCTTCGATCTCAGCAAGCCGGCTGCGCGCATCGTGCTCAACGCGCGCACCGGCTCGGTGGTGATGAACGATGCGGTCACGCTCGCGGCCTGTGCCGTCGCCCATGGCAGCCTGTCGGTGACGATCAGCTCGACGCCGGTCATCAGCCAGCCGAATGCGCTGGCACAAGGACAGACCGTGCAAAGCGAGAAGGTCGACATCTCCATTTCGCAGCAGGGCGGCGCACTGGTGCAGATGCCCGCGGGTGCCAAGCTGGCCGACGTGGTCAAGGCGCTCAACGCCCTCGGCGCGACGCCACAGGACTTATTAGCCATCTTGCAGGCGATGAAGAGCGCCGGCGCTCTCAACGCCGAGATCGAGGTGATCTGAAGTGAAACCTGTGCCCATGTCAATGCTCGCCGTTGGCCTTTTGCGGACGTTCGTTCCTGCGCGTTCGTGGGTTGCGCCGGCCAGGGCTGCCGGGCGCCCGCCTCCGCGAATGTCCTCCGCCCTGGGCTGCGCCCAGGGCTCCCCCTTTATTTCGCTGCGGCGGGCACCCGGTGGCCCCGGCCTCGAGTCAAGGTACGCCTCCACCCGCGAACAGCCCAGGCACCTCGGATCGGGACGGTGGGGCGCTCTGCGCAGCGAAATAAAGGAGGAGAGGCGGGCGCAGCCCGACTCGGGGGACATTCGCGGAGCAGAGTGCCCCGCCGTCCCGATCTCGCGCAACCTGGCGAGTGCAGGAACGAACGACCGCAAAGGGCCGCGAGCTGACGCCAGCTTCCTGCGTCGCAGGCCGCGCGAAGCGCGGTGGAGCAACTGACATGACCAGCATTGCCAGCCTGCAGACCGATTCGCTCGCCGCACTGCGCAACGCCGCCGCGCGCGATCCGCGCACGGCATTGAAGGAGGCCGCCAAGCAGTTCGAGGGCCTGTTCATGCAGGAGCTGATGAAGTCGATGCGCCAGGCCACGATGAGCAGCGGCATGCTCGACAACGAAGGCACCCAGCTCGGCACCGAGATGCTCGACAGCCAGATGGCGACCAAGATGACCGGCCTGAAGGGTGGCTTGTCGGAAGCCATCGCGCGCCAGCTCGAACGCCAGATGGGCTATGCCGACGAAGCCAAGAAGGCGGCGCCGTCAGTCAACACCACGGTGCAGCGCACGCCGCTGCGCCCGCCGGCCACGGCCCAGGAATTCGTCGCCCAGCACACCGAGGCTGCGAAGAAGGCCGAGGAGACCAGCGGCATTCCGGCGTCCTTCATGGTCGCCCAGGCCGCGCACGAGACCGGCTGGGGCAAGAAGAACATCCGCATGGCCGACGGCTCGAACTCCTTCAACCTGTTCGGCATCAAGGCCGGCAGTGGCTGGAAGGGCGCAAGCACCCAGGTCACGACGACGGAGTACGTCGACGGCCGGCCGCAGAAGTCGGTGCAATCCTTTCGCGCCTATTCGAGCTACGCGGAGTCCTTCGCCGACTATGCGCGCCTGATGAAGACCAGCCCGCGTTACCGCGACGTCGTGGCTGCGGCCGACGACGCGAAGAGCTTTGCGCAAGGCCTGCAGCGCGCCGGCTACGCCACCGACCCGGCCTACGCCGACAAGCTCGGCCGCGTCATCAACACCACGCTGCGCCTGCAGCGGTCATTGGCCTGAGAGGCTGAAGCGCGATGGGAACCTCCAATCTGATGTCGATCGGCATGCGGGCCATGACGGCCAACTATGCCGCCCTGCAGACCACCGGCCACAACATCGCCAACGCCAACGTCGAGGGCTACTCGCGCCAGCAGGTCGAGCTCGCCTCGGCAGGTGGCCAGTACAGCGGCGCCGGTTTTTTCGGCAAGGGCGTCAACGTCGCCACGGTTTCGCGCTCCCACAACGAGTTCCTGACCCGCGAGGCCGCAACGTCCAAGTCGCAGGCCGCCGGCGACCAGGCCCGCTTGGAACAACTCGACCGCTTGGAGAAGGTGTTTCCGCCGGGCGAGCAGGGCCTGGGCTATGCCGCTGGCGCGCTGCTCAATGCCATGGTCGATCTGGCGAGCCGACCGCAGGATTCGTCGGGCCGTGAGGTGGTGCTGGCCCGGGTGCAGGACCTGGCCTCGCGATTCGCCACCGCCGGTGCCCAACTCGACAGCCTGCAGAACGGCGTCACGCAAGACCTGCAGACCGGTGTGGCGGCCGTCAACCAGCTGACGCAGCGCGTTGCCGACATCAACGAACAGATCGCTGCCCTGACCGGCCGCGGCCAGCCGGCCAACGACCTGCTCGACCAGCGCGAACAACTGGTCTCGCAGCTCAGCGCCTACGTGCAGGTGACCACCATCCCGGCCAGTGACGGATCGCTGGGTGTTTTCATGGCCGGGGGCCAACGTCTCGTGCTCGGCAAGCAGGCGACGCAGATTGCTGTCGTGCCCGACCCCTACGAGGTGCAGCGCCAGAGCCTCGGCGTCATGGACAACGGCGTGGCCCGCCCGTTGCCGTCCGAGCTCCTCGGCGCAGGCAGCCTGGGCGGCTTGCTGCGCTTTCAGAACGAAGACCTGGCCAGCGCGCGCAACCAACTCGGCCAATTGGCCACCGCCCTGAGCGCCAGCCTCAACCAGCAGCAGGCCCTGGGCCTGGACCTGCGCAACCCCCCGGGCAGCGGTGCACCGCTGCTGGCGGTGGGCGCGCCCCTGGCGCTGCCGGCCACCAGCAACGCCCGTGACGCCGCCGGCAACTTCATTGCCTCGGTGTCGATGACCGTGACAGACGCCAGCCAGCTGCAGGCCAGCGAGTACGAATTGCGCAGCGACCCGGCGACCGCTGGCCAGTACTTGCTGACCCGCCGCAGCGACGGCGTGCAGCGCAGCATCGCCAGCGGCGATGTTGTCGATGGCCTGACCATCACGGTCGGAACCCCCGCGCCAGCCGCCAACGACCGCTTCCTGCTCCAGCCGGTGACCCGGGCTGCCAATGACACCCGCCGCGTGCTCAGTGACCCGCGTGGTCTGGCAGCGGCCTCGCCGCTGGAGGCCGTGCGCGGCGTGGCCAATACCGGCAGCGCAACGGTGGGGTCGCTGAGTGTCGTCTCGTCCAGCGTCAATCCGCAGAACACCGCGTCGATCGCCTTCACCAACAGCAGTGGCGCCTACACCTGGGAGCTGCGCGACCGCAGCAGCAACGCCCTGGTGTCCAGCGGCACCGGCACCTGGGTGCCCGGCGCACCGATTGCGCTCAATGGCTTCGAGTTGCGGCTGGACGGCGTGCCGGCCTCTGGTGACAGCTTCAGCGTGGCGCAGACTGCCCAGCCCCAGGCCAACAACGGCAACGCCTTGGCGCTGGCGGCCCTGCGCGATCAGCGCATGGTCGGTGGCCAGACCATCACCGATGCCTATGCCAGCATGATGGCCGGCGTCGGTGTTCGCGTGCAGGGCGCGCGCAGTGCCAGCGAGATATCGCAAAGTGTGGCCAGCAACGCCGAATCGCAACGCAGCTCGCAGGTCGGCGTCAACCTCGATGAAGAGGCCGCCCGCTTGATCCAGTTCCAACAAAGCTACCAAGCCGCCGCCAAGATCCTGCAGGTGGCGCAGTCTCTGTTCGACACCCTCCTCCAAGTGGCCGCCCGCTGACCATCATGCAACGCATCACCACCGCCCAATCCTTCGACACCGGCGTCGACCGCCTGCAGCGGCGCCAGACCGATCTGGCCGCAGCCCAGGAGCGCCTGACCAGCGGCAAGCGTGTCAGCAAGGCCAGCGACGACCCGACCGCCGCCGCGCGCGCCGAGCGCGCGCTGGCCAGCGAGGTGCGCAGTCAGGCCAGCCAACGGGCGCTCGAGGCCAGCCGCAATGCCATGGCCCTGACCGAGAGCGGCCTGGCAGACGCCGGGGAGCTGATGCAGCAGGCACGCGAGGCCATGGTCGCTTCGGGCAACGCCACTTACAGTGACGCCGAGCGCGCCGGCGTGGCCGGGCGCCTGACGGCGATCCGCCAGCAGTTGCTGGCGATTGCCAACCGCGGCGACGGTGACGGCGGCTTCCTCTTCGGCGGCCAGGGCGGCATTCAGGCGCCCTTTCTCGACACCACCGGCGGGGTGGTGTTTCGTGGCACCGCAGGCGAGGTCCAGGTGGCCAGCGACGAAGCCCTGCCGCGCAGCATCGATGGCCAGGCGGCCTGGCTGGCATCGCGTTCAGGCAATGGTTTGTTCGAGACCCGTGCGGCAGCGGCGGCGCCGGTCAGCGCCGGCAGCTGGATCAACAGTGGCCGCGTGTCCGACCCGCAGACCTTCTACGCCGCAACCTCGCCGCCCGCTGTGGCCGACCCGGCGGCACTGCGCTACCGCGTCGACTTCACCACCACGGCGGCCGGCACCACGTTCAGCGTCACCAAGGACGGCGCTGCCACCGCGCTGACCAATGCACCGTACGTCAGCGGCAAGGCGATCGAGGTCGACGGTATGTCCTTCGCGGTCACGGGCCAGCCCGTGGCCGGCGATGCCTTCGAGATCGCGCTGGCGACGCCGTCGCTCGGCGTCTTCGACACCCTGGACCGTGCGATTGCCGAACTCAAGACGCCGCTGCGTAGCAGCGCCGCCGTGGCCCAGGGGGTGCAGCGCTCGCTGTCCGACCTCGATGGCTCGATGATGGCGCTGCAATCCCTGCGCAGCCGGGTCGGGGAAGTGTTGAATCGTGCCGATATGGTCGAGGGCCGTATTGCTTCGCAGACCTTGGCAGCGCAGACTGAGCGTTCCAATGCCGAAGACCTGGACATGGTCCAGGCCATCGCCGATTTCCAGAACCAGCAGACCGGCTACGACGCCGCGCTGAAGACCTACGCCTCGGTCCAGCGCATGTCCTTGTTCCAGTACCTCAACAACTAGAAACCCCGCAGCCGACCCATGGCGATCAACGAACACCCCATCCTGGCCCAGGTGGTCCTCGGCTACTCGCCGATGATCGACCGCGAGCGGGCCATCAGTGCGACCCGGCTGACTGTCTTCCCGGCGCGCACTGACTTGCCCCTCGATGCGACCGCGCTGCTGGCTGCGGTGGCCGAGGTCTGGCCCGAGGCCGGCGGCAAGGTCTCGCTCAACGTTGTCAGCGAGACCCTGCTGCACGATCTGCTGCATGCCGCACCGAATGCCAACCTGATGCTCGAAGTGCCGGCCTTCATGGCCTGCGACACGGCCAACAGCGCCGCCATCCAGGCCCTCTACGCGCGTGGCAATACCTTGCTGCTGAAGGACCGCCCGCGCACCGAGCTGCCGCGCGACATCCTGCCCTGCTTCAAGTACTCCATCATCGATGTGGCTGACGAGCGCCGCAGCGACAGCGTGGCGCCACCGGGTGTGACGCGCCAGATCAGCCATGTCCAGGCCGGGGTTCGAACCTTGGTCGATCTCGAGGGGGCCTTCAAGCGCGGCGCGGTGGCGGTCCTCGGCTGGCCGATCGACGATGTCGTCAAGCCCTCGGGCACCCAGGCGCAACCCGATCTGGCCACCATCCTCGAGTTGATGCGTCGCATCGACAAGGAAGAGTCGATCGATCGGCTGGAAGACACCCTCAAGCTCGATCCGACCCTGGCCTTCAAGCTGCTGCGCTACATCAACTCGCCGGCTTTCGGCCTGCGCGTGGAAGTCGGCTCCTTCCGTCACGCGCTGATGCTGCTCGGCTACCAGCGCCTGAAGCGCTGGTTGGCCCTGTTGCTGGCCTCGGCCAGCAAGGACCGCGACATGAAACCGGTGATGTTCGCCGCCCTGCGCCGCGGTTTGCTGATGGAGGAGCTGGCACGCGCCAGCGCGGGTGGTGGCAACGACGAGATGCGCAACGAAGCTTTCATCTGCGGCGTCTTTTCCCTGCTCGACCGCATGATGAAACAGCCCTTTGCCGACCTGCTCAAGGCCGTGCCGGTGCCCGATTCGGTGCGCCAGGTGTTGGTCGAGGGCGTCGGCCCCTACCAGCCCTTCCTCGAACTGGTGCGGGCGGTGGAGAACGAATCCCTGTTCGACGTGCGCGAGAGCGCCGAGTGCCTGCTGTTGGGCATCGGCGAGATCAACCGGGCGGTGCTGCGGGCCCTGGCCCAGGCGGTGCAGATCCAATGAGCAACACCGCTTCGTGCAGTACGTCACGCCCGCCCATTGCCGGCAGCGCCACGCTGCTGCAGGCGGCTCGGTGACAATCTGTCGCGCACCGCTGCGCACGGAGGCCCTGACTTGACTTCGCCTGCTGGAGCCGATCCGACAAGCACCCCGGCCATGGCTGGGTTGCTTGGCGCCGGTGTGCTCGATGCCGGGGCCCTGGCGCGCCTGCAAGACCTGGATCCCACCGGCAAGGCGGGCCTGCTGCCACGCGTGCTGAAAACCTATGTGCTGTCGCTGGAGCGCCAGCTCGGCGTGCTCCACAGTGCACGCCTGAATGCCGATGCGCAGGGCCAGCGGCATGTCGCCCACACCCTGAAATCGTCGTCGGCCAGCGTTGGCGCGCTGAAGTTGTCGGCCTTGTGTGCCGATATCGAGCACAGGCTGCGCGATGGCCACACCGAGGGCCTCGAGGCCCAGCTGGACGCACTGGTCACTGAAGCCGGGCTCATCCTGGTGGCGTTGCGCGACACTCTGCCCTCAAGCCCATGACCACGCCCTCCGCCTTCAGCGACGACGAGACCAGTGAGCACCCGCGGGTGCTGCTGGTCGACGACGATGAGGTCAGCCTGATGTTGACGGCGATCGCCCTGCGCGAGCGCGGTTTCGACATCGTCGAGGTCACCAGCGGCGAGGCCGCGCTGGCCGCACTTGAGGAGACCGCGCCCGACCTGGTGGTGCTCGATGCCCTGATGCCTGGCATGGACGGCTTCGAGACCTGCACCGTGTTGCGCGCGCTGGCGGGCTACGCCCACATTCCCGTGTTGATGCTCACCGGTTTGGACGACGATGCGTCCATCACCCGGGCTTACCGCGCCGGGGCCACCGACTTCTTCGTCAAGAGCACGCAGTGGAGTTTGCTCGGCGGGCGCCTGCGCTACATGCTGCGCGCCTCACGCACCCGCATCGAGCTCGAGCGCAGCAAGTTCAAGCTGGCCCGTGCCCAGGACCTGGCGCGCATGGGCAGCTTCGACTGGCGCCTGGGCGACGGCCTGGGCCAGCTCTGGCTGTCGTCCGAAGCCTTGCGTGTTTTCGGCAAGGCGCCGGGCGACAAGCTTGGCGTGCGCGATCTGCTGCGCATGGTAGGTGCTGGCCAGCGTCGCGGCTTGATGCGCATGCTGGGCGAAGTCGTGACGCACAACGCGGTGCTGGCGACCGATGTCTCGATGACCCTGGTCGACGGCCGCGCGCGCGTCGTGCATGTCGAAGCCGAGGCGGAGTTCGAACATGGCCATGGCATTGGCTACACCGGTGTGTTCCAGGACGTCACCGACCGCCGCGTTGCCGAAGACCGCATCCGCCACCTGGCCAATTTCGACGCCCTGACCGGGCTGCCCAACCGGCGTCAGCTGATCTGGCGCACGGAGCGCGCGCTCGAGCATTCGCGCCGCCTGGGCCACAACGCGGCGCTGTTGCTGATCGATCTGGATCGCTTCAAGAACGTCAACGACACCCTGGGTCACGCCGCCGGCGACGAACTGCTGATGGAAGTGGCGCGGCGCCTGCGCGGCTGTGTGCGTCACAGCGAGCAGGTTCTGGAGCATGCCCTGGAGGCTGCCGGCGCGCGCTCGCACCGCACCCTCGAGGCCGTTGGGCGCCTGGGCGGGGACGAGTTCGTGGCCCTGCTGCCCGAGGTCAGCGATGACGCCGACGCCGAGCGCGTGGCTGATCGCATCCTGGAAGCCATGCGCGAGCCGATCCATGTCGCCGGCCAGGAGTGCTTCGTCACCGCCAGCGTCGGCATCGCGATCTTCCCGCGTGATGGCCTGAACCTGGCCGACCTGATGCGCAACTCCGACGTGGCGATGTACTCGGCCAAGACCGCCGGGCGCAATTCGGCCGCGGTCTACAGCCCGCAACTGGCCGGCCGCGGGCGCGAGAAGATCGAGCTCGAGAGTCACCTGCACAAGGCCCTCGAGCGCGGCGAGTTGGTGTTGCATTACCAACCCAAGGTCGACGTGCGTGCGGCCAAGATGGTCGGCGCCGAGGCCCTGATGCGCTGGCAGCGCGGCGGCGTGCTGGTGCCGCCGGGCGACTTCATCCCGCTGGCCGAAGAGACCGGGCTGATCGTGCCGCTGTCGGAGTGGGCGGTGCGTGAAGCGGCGCGCCAGGCCAAGGCCTGGCAAGTGAGCTTTGGATTCAGCGACGCCATTGCCGTGAACCTGCCCAGCCGCCTGTTCGAACGCAGCGATCTGGTCGAGAAGATCCACGAGGCGGTGACGGCCTACGGTGTGCCGCACCGCTCGATACTGCTCGAGATCACAGAGAACAACCTGATGAAGGACCTGCACAACGTGTCCTTGTCGCTGCACCGCCTGAACGAGATCGGCGTGGAGATTTCCATCGACGACTTCGGCACCGGCTACTCTTCCCTGGCCTACCTCACCACGCTGCCGATCTCGGAGCTGAAGATCGACCGCTCCTTCGTGCGCGACCTCGGCATCACACCGCAGAGTTCCGCTGTCGTCTCGGCCATCATCGCCTTGGCCCGCTCGCTCGGCCTGCGCGTGATCGCCGAGGGCGTCGAGAACCTGCGCCAGATGGACGTGCTGCACCGCCTGGGCTGCGGGGTCATGCAGGGCTTCCTGTTCGCCAAGGCCCTGCCGCCCGACGAACTCGAAGCCTGGCTGCAACAGACCGTACTGCCGCGCAAGGCGCCCTGGATCGGCGCCGCCAGCGACGAGCCGGTGCCACGCGTGCTCGGCCGCACCTGAACGTTGCAGCGCCATGCCCAGCGCCGCCGACCTGGCCAAAGCCACCTTGCGTCGGCTCGCTGCCGGACAACGCGAGCCGACCCCGGCCAACTACGCCCGCGCCTGGGCCCAGGAGCTTGGCAACACCGAGGTCACTGAGGCGGCTGCGCCAGCGGCCGCCGTCAGTGCCACGCGGTGGGCGGAACTGTTCGAGCGCTTGCTGCGCGGCCTGGACCGCAACGGCCGCCACTGGACTGCCGCGCGCAAGAAGGACAGCCTGCAGCGTGTGCTCGACGCCAATCGCAGCGATGTGCAACGCCTGTATGACCGGCTGAGCCAGGCGGTTGTTCGCTGGGACAGCGACAGCGACGACCAGGCCATCGAGACCCTGGCGGGCGAGCTTGCGGCAACGCCAGCCGCTGCGCTCTGCCCGCCACCTTCTGTGCCCACCGCACCTTCCGCCCCTGCCGACCGCGGTGAGTGGCGCAGCGTCACGGCGGACTTCGAGCGCACGGTAGCCGTCGCACTGCCGGTCGACGACGACCGTGCCCGTGAGTTGGCCGATCGTCTGGCTGCGCTGGCCCGACGCATCGATACCGAAGGCGCCAGCGCCGCGGTGGCCGCAGCCGTGGCCCTGGTCTGCCAGGAAGCGCAGCGCTTGCTGGCGCAACGCCACCACCTGGTCGACGAACTGGGCGCGCTGGCGCGCGAACTCACGGCCGGCCTGACCGAGCTGGCCGAAGACGACAGCTGGGCCCGCGGCCAGGCCGAGGCCATGCGCGCGCGCCTGGGCCCGGCCGAGGGCGGCGCGACCCTGAGTGTGCGCAGCGTGCGGGCCACGCAGGAACTGCTGGCCCAGACCCGGCTGCAGCAGCAGCGCTTGAAGGGCGAGCGCGATCACGCTCGCGAGGCCCTCAAGACCCTGGTGCACAACCTGATGGCCGAACTCAGCGCCCTGGGCGGCAGCACCGGCCGCTTTGGTGACCAGCTCGAGACCTATGCCGAGACCATCGAACAGTCCGACTCGCTCGAAAGCCTGGCCAGCCTGGTGCGCAACATGGTGCAGGAGAGCCGCGCCGTGCAGGGCGAGATTGCCAGCGCCAGCGAGCGGCTGCAGGCCGGACAGGCTGAAGCCGTGCAACTGTCGACACGGGTGCGCGAGCTGGAGGGCGAGTTGCGCCGCTTGTCAGAAGAAGTCTCGATCGATGCCTTGACGCAGGTCGCCAACCGGCGTGGCCTGGCCGATGCCTTTGCGACCGAGAGCGCCCGTCACAGCCGCGACGGCAGCACCCTGGCGGTGGCCCTGATCGACATCGACAACTTCAAGAGGCTCAATGATTCGCTCGGCCACAGCGTCGGCGACCAGGCCCTCAAATCACTCGCCGCCCGCGTTCGCGCTGCGCTGCGTCCGGTGGACCACGTGGCCCGTTTCGGTGGCGAGGAGTTCGTGCTGCTGCTGCCGGCCACCGAGATCCCTTCGGCTCAGGAAGCCCTCACGCGCCTGCAGCGCGACTTGACCGCCAGCCTGTTCATGCACGATGGCCGCGATGTTTTCGTCACCTTCTCTGCCGGCGTCACCGCCTGGCGCGCCGGCGAGGCGCTGGAGCCGGCAATCGAGCGCGCCGATGAGGCCCTCTACGAGGCCAAGCGTACGGGCAAGAACAGAACCTGCGTGGCCTAGCACTGCCCGGCCTCACCCGAAAGGGGACGCAGCGCGTTCGGCGCGCCATAGGCGGAATGGCCGTGTTTCGACGTCGGCCGCTCGTGTCAGGGCAGAAAGCGTCGCTCAGGCGGGACGCCGACGCCGCGCTACGAACCCGACGGCGGCCAGCCCAACCAGCATCAGCGCGTAGGTTTCGGGTTCGGGCACGGCGGTCGTGATCGACACGGCGTCGAGCGAACCGCCATAGGAGTTGGAGGCGCCGACCGCTTTGAATGTCAACATCGATGTGGCGGCTGCGCCCGTCAGCGAGAGGTGGTACTCGCCCCAGACATTGCCGCTGTTGCCGACACCGCTCCCGGTGAACACGCCCTGCGACACATCGTTCCAGAACACCTCGATCCCGTTCGAGTCGGCGCCGACGCCCTGGCGCGGCGAGTAGGCGAAGCTGAGGTCGTAGGTCTGGTCAAGCGCGGTGCTGATGGTCTGGAACATCGCGCTGTTGCGCGTCGTGTCGAGTTCGACGAAGTTGACGCCGTCGAAGGCCCGGCCGGCGACGTTGTTGCGCAGTTCAATGCCGTAGCCCATGCCAGTCCAGCCGTTCAACGACGAATAGATTTGCCATGAGCCCGCGCTCTGGAGGTTGTCTTCAAAGCTGCCGTTGGTGACGAGGTTGGCCGAGGCCAGCAGCGGGGCCGCCAGAAGGGCAGCAAGAACGATTCGACGCATGGGGAGACTCCGGTTGAGTGCACGGTTCGTACAACACGGCGTCAGTGTCGCGAGGCGCTCTGGGGCGTGCCATCCCGGCAGCGCGGGGGTGGGCGTGTGTCGGGTGGCGGAAGCGTGAAGCACTTCACGCCCCTGTGTTGTCAAACGGAGCGCTGAGCCTCCCCGCGATGTCTGCGCGATCACGAAGGACCCCCTTCGCAGGCCACCGCGCTGCGACATACTCAGCCGAACGCTCCGGCGGAGCTGATCCACCATTGACCTTCCCCCCGGTTTCACGAGCAACCAACCATGCGTCAGACCGTCGGCATCATCGGCACCGGCTGGGTGGGCACCAGCGTGGCCATCTCCACTCTGCACTCGGGCGCGGCTGATGAGCTGTGGCTGCACGATGTGCGCGGCGCCGTGGCCGAGGGCGAGGCCATGGACCTGGCCCACGGCGCTGCGTTCTATCCTCCTTGCGCAGTGAAGGTGGCTTCCATCGAGGCCATGCGCGCTTGCCAGGTGGTGGTGGTGGCCGCCGGCCGCAACGGCAAGCCGGGCGAGAGCCGGTTGGACCTGCTGCGCGACAACGCCCGGGTGGTGGCCGACATCGGCCGCACGCTCGCGGGCTTCGCAGGGATCATCGTGCTGGTCAGCAATCCGGTCGACGTGCTCACCCAGGTGATGACCGCTGCCAGCGGCCTGCCGCCGGCGCGGGTGCTGGGCACCGGCACCCTGCTCGACACCTCGCGCCTGCGGCAGATGCTGGGCAAGCGCCTGCAACTGGCCACCAATTCCATCCATGCCCAGGTGGTGGGCGAGCATGGGGATTCGGAAGTGGTGCTCTGGTCGGGCGCCGAAGTGGGCGGCGTGCCACTGCGCAGCTGGCCGGGCTGGAACCCGGCGGACGAAGCCGCGCTGGCGCTGGAAGTGCGGCGTGCCGCCTACGAGGTGATCGCCCGCAAGGGCGCCACCAACCATGCCATCGGCTTGGTCACCGCCCACCTGCTGCGCTGCATGTTGCGCGGTGAGCGCCGGGTGCTGACGGTCTCAAGGCTGCAGCAGGGTTCGTTGGGGCTGCACGGCGTCGCGCTGTCCTTGCCGACAGTGGTGGGCCATGACGGCGGCAGCACCATGCTGGAGCCAGCGCTGGACGCCGGCGAGCTGGCCGCGCTGCAGCAGTCGGCTGCCGTGCTGCGGCAGGCACACGCTGGCTTGCAGTCATAGCCAGTCGCTCCAGGGTGCCCTGATGGGTGGCGGAAGCGGCGCCCGCCGGAGCCGAAATTTCACAAAATCCCAAATCGTCTCAGAAGCGCTCGTTTTGCTATGAAAACTGGCTTACGGTGACGCCGTGAGTGTCTCGCTAAGTCCCGTCCAAACCCATACGATCATTTTTTAAATGAGGGGCCCCATGAGGGGCCCAATTCGTAGGCGGACATGGCTCGGCTAGCCCGTGAACTCAAGGCGCTCGAAGTGCAACGACTCACCCGGGCCGGGCGGCACCCTGTCGGCGTCGTGCCTGGCCTGTACCTTCAGGTGCGCGAGCCCAACGAGTCGAGCCAACGCAGTTGCCGCACCTGGGTTTTGCGGGCAGTGGTGGGTGGTCGCCGGCGCGACCTCGGCTTGGGCGGCTACCCGGCGGTGACGCTGGGCCAGGCGCATCAGAAGGCACGCGAAACCCGTGACCTGATCGCCAAGGGCATTGACCCGGTGGCGGCCAGGCGCGAATCTCTCAACGCGCTCGCCGCCGACAAGGCCGGTGCTGCCACATTTGAGCGTACAGCAGCCGAGTACATCGACACCCATGAGGCTTCGTGGCGCAATGCCAAGCATGCGGCGCAATGGCGCAGCACGCTGGCCACTTATGCCTTTCCAATCATCGGCCGGTTGCTCGCGCGTGATGTGGGACGTGAGCATGTCGTGGCCGTGCTGCAGCCGATCTGGCGCGACAAGACGGAAACGGCGTCCCGCCTTCGGGGCCGCATCGAGCAGGTCTTGAGCTATGCCATGCAGGCAGGCTACCGCGAGGAAGGCCTGAACCCGGCGCGTTGGCGCGGCAACCTGGACAAGGTCCTCGGCGATCCGAACCGGATTGCACGAACCGTTCACCACCGCGCCGTGGCCGTGACCGATGCGCCGGCCTTCATGAAGCAACTGGCATCCGTCGATGGGATGGGCGCACGCGCGCTTGAGTTTGCTGTGCTGACGGGAGCGCGAAGCGGCGAGGTGCGCGGTGCCACGTGGTCGGAGTTCGACGTCGGCAAGGCCGTGTGGACGATCCCCGGCGCGCGGATGAAGTCCGGCAAGGACCACCGAGTGCCCCTGTCCGATGCGGCAGTGCGGATACTGAGCCAGCTCCCACGCGTGCGCGATCGATCCGCCCATGTCTCCGAGTCGCCGCGGCATGGCCCGCTGTCCGACGTGGCGCTCACGTCCGTGATGAGGCGCATGGAGGTCGATGCCGTGCCCCACGGTTTCCGCTTGACGTTTCGCGACTGGTCTGCCGAGCTCACGAACTACCCGAATGAGCTGTGTGAAGCTGCGCTTGCACACACCATTGCTGACAAGGTCGAGGCTGCCTACCGGCGGGGCGATCTGTTCGACAAACGGCGACAGATGATGAGCGACTGGGCCAAGTTCCTGGTGGGGCAGCGAAAGTAGGGTACTTGCGACTCGGGCTGCAGGCGCGATTGCCGCGCCGGTTCGAAGCGATCAGGCGAATTGCAGCTCAATCTTGCCCGCGCGTCGGCGCACCGGGCCGACGACGATCTTGACGTCATGGCCCAGCTTTGTCACCAGTTCTAGGAGTTTGGCTTCGCTGACGCCGCGGAACTGGCCGCGGATGATGCGGGACACCTTGGATTGGTCCACGCCGAGCAGCTCGGCAGCGCCTTGCTGGGTCAGTCGCCTGGCCTTTATGGCGCGGGCGATTTCGGCAGCGAGTTGCGACTTGCGTTGCATCTCGGCGGCATCGGCATAGCGCAGGTCAGCGTAGACGTTGGTGCTGCCTTCTTCGATCACGATGTCGGTCTTGCGGGTCATCAGCGGGCTCCTTGCTTCTTTTGCCAAGCCTCGAAGTCCAGCTTTGCGGCCTTGATTCTGGCGTGGATCAGTTCCATGTCTTCCTTCGGTGTCTTGATCCCGCTCTTAGACTTCTTCTGGAAGCAGTGCAGGACATAGACCCAGCCCGAGAACTTGACGGTGTAGACGGCGCGGTGGGTGTCGTCACTGTCGTCTTCGATAACCTCCAGCACACCGGCTGATCCGAAGCCGGTCAGCACCTTGGCGCCCGAGTGTTTGCCGCCGGCCTGGGCCAGGTCGATGGCATGCCCGAACACGTTCTTGACGCCCTCGGGCATTGCGTCGAGGTCACGCTTGGCGGAGCCGACCCACTTGATGGGTTTGCGCGGCTACTGCTTCGACATTGGAGGCATTATGCCAATTTGGACATACGGGTGTCAACGCGTTGGAAACGTTGGCATCGATGCGCCGACCGTGTTCGATCCGGTGAGAGTCTTTCCCACGCGAATGTCGTGACGCCGTCACGACGATTGAGCCGGTCGCACGGATGAAAGGGGCGCGTCCCCGCTGCGCGTGGTCAGGCTGTCGCGCTGCGCATCGAGCCGCTGTCAAAGGCACGTCGTCTTTACCCTGAAGGGCTTCCATCCCTCGCGCAACACAGCCAGGCCGGCCATGCCGGCCGTCATCACGAAGGCGGCCCTTCCCGTGGCTGGGGATCGCGGGCCCGCCGAAGGCCATCACGGAGTACGTGACCGCCACCTGTTTCGCGCAGACCCTGACCTCACGGTCTCGGTCACGTTGAATCACTGAGCCACCCAGGCTGTAGCGGCGCCGAAGGCCGGTGTCCCAGGCTGCCGACCCGCGCCGAGCCGTCACGGGCGCGTCATGGGCGTTTCACACAGCCGACCTAGCCTTGCGGTCTGGATGGCTCATGTTCTGGTCTCGACCTGCACGCACACCGGCCGGCTCCTGGTGAGCCGCGCAGGCATCGCCGCCGTCGCGATGGTCCTCCTGCTTCCCCTGGCGGGCTGCGCCCCGCGCACGCTGTTGATGAAAGGCGTGGCCGATGAATTGGCCGCGCAGGGCCAGGCTGAGGAAGAAGACCTGGGCCTGGCGCGCGACGCCGCCGCCTTTTACCTGAAGCTGTCGGAATCGGTGCTGCGCCAGGCCCCGGGTCACCCGGCGCTGGCCGAGGCCGTTGCCGGCGGGTTCACTCAATACGCTTACGCCTTCGTCGCCTTCGATGCCGAACGTCTGGAGGCCACCGACGTGCGCGCGGCGCTGCGCCAGCGCCAGCGCGCCGCGCGTCTGTACGAGCGCGCGCACCGCCATGCCATGGACGCGCTGGAACTGCATCAGCCGGGCCTGGCGCGTGCATTGGCCGCACCCGCGACCGCCAGTGCCGCGCCGCTGCGCCTTTCGCCGCAGCAAGCAGGCTTGGCGTACTGGGCTGCGGCCTCTTGGGGCGCCTTCATTGCCCTGTCCAAGGACCGGCCCGAGGTCGTGGCCGACCTGCCGCTGGCCATGCGTCTCGCGCAACTGGCCTTCGATGTGGCGCCCGACCACGGCCATGGCAGCCTGGCGCTGCTGATGGCGCAGTTCGAGCTGGCGCGTCCGGGTGGCACCGCCGCTGCGGCCGAGCGCTACCTGGCGCGTGCCGACAGCGCATCGGGCACGCCGGCGCCAGCCACGTTGTTGGTGCGCGCCGAGTCGCTGGCCTTGCCCGCCGGCGACCGCGACGCTTACGAACGCCTGCTGCGGCGGGCCATCACGGCCGCCGCGCCGCGCCGCGACCTGGCCAGCCAGGTGCTGCGCGAGCGCGCGCAATGGCTGCTGGACAGCGCCGACGACCGCTTCTGAACCTTCCGCATTCGCATGCCCATCCAGACACCCCATCAAGCACTGAACCCAGCACCGAACCGAGCGCCTATGCAAACCTCACGAACCACCCGTCGCCTGGCGCTGACCACCCTGGCCGGGATGGGTCTGCAAGCCGTCGCACCCGCCCTGCACGCGCAGCGCCCTGTGCTGTTGCGCGTGGGCTCGCTGGTGCCCAAGAACTCGCTCTACCACCAAAGTTTGATGGAACTGGGCGAGACCTGGCGCGCCGCGCAGGGCGGCGGTGCCCGCTTCACGGTCTTCACCGACGGCAGCCAGGGCGGCGAAGCCGAGATGGCGCGGCGCATGCGCATCGGCCAACTGCAGGGCGCGCTGATGTCGGTGGTGGGGCTGCGCGAGATCGAACCCACGGTGGCCGCGATGCAGAGCCTGCCGCTGCTGTTCCGCAACTGGGATGAAGTCGACCACGTGCGCGAGAAGATGCGCGGCACGCTGGAAGCGCGTTTCGCCGAGAAGGGTTTCGTGGTGCTGGGCTGGGGCGATGCCGGCTGGGTGCGCTTCTTCTCGACCAAGCGCGCCGTGCGGCCCGACGATTTCAAGGGCATGAAGTTCTTCGCCTGGGGGTCCGAGCCCGAGCAGCAGGAAATCATGAAGAGCCTGGGTTACACGCCCGTGCCGCTGGAGACGGCAGACATCCTGCCCTCCATCCAGACCGGAATGATCGAAGTCGTGCCCTCCACGCCCTACTTCGCACTGGCCGGGCAGATCTTCAACACCGCGCAGCACATGCTGGAGATCAACTGGGCGCCCATCGTCGGCGCGCTGGTGGTCACCAAGAAGGCCTGGGACGAGATGTCGCCCACCGGCCAGGACGCCTTGCGCGCGGGTGGCGAGCGTGCCGGATTGCAGATGCGCACGCAGGCGCGGCGCGAAGTGGACGAGGCCGTGGATGCGATGAAGAAGCGCGGCCTGAACGTCCACCGCCCCACGCCCGAGCAGATGCGGGAATGGGACCAGCTGGCCGAGCGCCTGTACCCGCGCATTCGCGGCACCATGGTCCCTGCAGCCACCTTCGACGAGGTCTTCGCCCACCTGCGCGCCTTCCGCGCAGGCAAGGGCCGCTGAGCTTGTCGGGCGCGGACATCGCCGCTGCCACGCCGCCACCCGGCAGCAGGCGGGCGCGCTGGGACGAAGCCCTGGCGGGCGCCGCGCTGGCGCTGATGACGCTGGTGCCGTTGATCGAGATCGCAGCACGCCCCTTCCTGGGCCGTGGCATCGAGAACGCGCCCGTGGTGGTGCAGCACCTGGGCCTGCTGCTGGCCATGTTCGGCGCTCTGGCGGCCGGGCGGCAGGGCCATCTGACCACGCTGGGCAGCAGCCTGGACCAGGTCGGCGGCGCGGGCATGCAAGCGGCCGTGAAGGCGTGGGCACGCGGCAGCTCGGCGGTGGTCTGCGGTCTGCTGGCGGTGGCCAGTTGGCGCTTCGTGGCGACCGAGATTGACGCCGGCCAGCACCTGGCCTACGGCGTGCCCGCGTGGTGGCTGCAGGCCGCCATGCCGCTGGGTTTCGCGCTGCTGGGACTGCAGCTGGGCACGCGCTGTGCGCAGGCGGGGTCGGCGCCCGCCTGGGCCGCAGGCCTGGTGGGTGTCGCCCTGACCGGGGCCGGCGCAGCCTTGGGCTGGCGCTTAGACGGTCACCTGCTGCTGCCGCTGTGGCCGGCCATGGTGGCCGTGCTGTTGGCCTTGTTGGCTGGCGCGCCCATCTTCGCGGTGCTGGGTGGGCTGGCGCTGGCGTTGTTCTGGAGCGAAGGCCTGCCGCTGGCCTCCATCGCGCTGTCGCACTACCAGATCACCGTCAACCCTTCGCTGCCGGCGCTGCCGCTGTTCACGCTGGCCGGCCTGGTGCTGGCCCGTACCGGTGCGGCGCAGCGCCTGGGCTCGGTGTTCGTGGCGCTGTTCGGTGGCGGCGTGCGCGGCACGGTGGTGGCGGTGGCCTTGCTGTGCTCGGGCTTCACGGCGCTGACGGGCGGCAGCGGCGTCACCATCCTGGCGCTCGGCGGCCTGCTGCTGCCCATGCTGCTGAAGGCTGGTTACCAGGAACAGCGCGGCATCGGCCTGGTCACCAGCGCCAGCGCGCTGGGTGTGCTGCTGGCACCGTCGGTGCCGCTGATCATGTACGCGGTGATCGCCCGCGTGCCCATCGAGCAGATGTTCCTGGCCGGCGTGGTACCGGCGCTGGTGATGGTGGCCTGCCTGCTGCTGATCGGCGGCTTCCTGCGCCGGGCCAAGCAAGCGCCAGTGCGCGTCGACGCCGCGCACGCCGACACGGCGCGGGCCGACGCACTGCGGCCCAGCGCTCGCGCCGCGCTGGCTGCGGCCTGGGCTGCCAAGTGGGAGCTGGCCGCACCGCTGGTGGCCGTCGGCTCGCTCGTCAGCGGCCTGGCCACACCCACGGAAAGTGCGGCGCTCACTGCAGCGTATGCCGTGCTGACGCAGTCGCTGGCGCACCGCGAACTGAACTGGCGCCTGCTGGGCAAGTGCCTGGCCGACTGCGCCACGCTGATCGGCGGGGTGATGCTGATCCTGGGCATGGCGCTGGCGCTGACGAACTACCTGGTCGACACCGGCCTGCCCGACGATGCGGCCGAGTGGGTGCAGGGCGTGATCCCCAACAAGTACGTCTTCCTGGTCGTGCTGTGCCTGTTCCTGTTCGCCGCCGCCGCGCTGATGGAAATCTACGCCGCGCTGGTGGTGCTGGTGCCCTTGCTGCTGCCGCTGGCCAAGGCCTACGGCATCGACCCGGTGCACTTCGGCATCATCTTCCTGGCGGCCATGGAGGTGGGCTTCCTGTGCCCGCCGGCCGGGCTGAACGTCTACTTCGCGTCGGCCATGTTCAACAAGAGCATCGGCTACGTGGCGCGCTCTGTACTTCCGGCGCTGGGCGCCATCTTCGTGGGCACGCTGATCATCGCGCTGCTGCCGCCGCTGTCCACGGCCTTGCCGGCGTGGGTGCTGACGCGCTGAGGGTGGTTCGTCTCAGCGCCTCTTCGACCCCTTGCTGACGTCATCCGGTCCATCTAGGTGAGCGGCAACTGGCGGATGACATTGCGATTTGACGGCACGGACGCGATGCTGGTGGACTGGCGCGAGGACCACTGAAGGAACCTGTATGCGCAACATGCACGCCCCGCCACATCCGGGTGACACCCTTCGCGACGACGTTCTCCCGGCGTTGGGACTGACCGTAACCGACGCGGCAACGCAACTCGGCGTGACGCGGGCTGCGCTGTCGAGAGTGCTCAACGGCAAGGCGGCCATCTCGCCCGAGATGGCGTTGCGTCTGGAACGCTGGCTCGGTGTCGAGCGTGGCGGTCGAGCGAGCGTCTGGCTGGCGATGCAGTCGGCGTGCGACCTGTGGCGTGCCGAGCGCAATTCGAAGGCAGTGTTGAAGCAGATCAAGCCGGCGGCGGCTCCGGTTTGACGACCAATCCAGATTCGCGGCGGTCAATGACCGAATCAGCGTGAGTACGTTTCCGCAGTCGGTCGCGACCGGGTGACCGGCAGCAGTCGAGCCTTGCCCCCCCCCCCGGCGTTGGCAGCACTTGGGCTATGCGGCCTTCGCTTTGGATCGCAATGAGATGCAGTAGCCAATTGTCACTGCCATCCCCAGTAATACTGCGACGCACCCGCCCGCTACGGCTGCCGGGATCGGGGCGAACGCCCACAGTCCCGCGTACACGATCCCGCTCAGCGTCATGGACCAGGCTGCAACTCGCCTGGCCTGGCGGGCGCAGGAACTGGGGACGAAAGCCTTGGGCATTCGGTTGCCAAACGACGCGATCATGAGCCCGGTCAATCCCATGACCACCCTTGTGACGGTATCGCCATCCACGTAGCCCAACTTGCGCGCAAAACTGGCTACCAGCGCAACGACCAGAATGCCCACGCCCCAGGCGAGGTCTGTGATCAGTTCTTCTTTCATCGAGCAATCTCCTTCTTGGGTCTTGGTGCCGGCGCACCTTGGGCAAACGAATGGACAAAGCCCAGAACTGCTTCTTCGAGCACCGAGAGCTTCAGGTGATAGAAGACGGATTTCCCCGTCTTCTCGGCGTGCACCAGGTCGGCCTCCTTCAGCACCGCGAAGTGCGCCGACATCGTTGGCTTGGAGACGTTGAACTGGTCACTGAGTTCACCCGCGCTTTTGGGCCCTTCGCGCAGAAGCTGAAGCACGCGACGGCGGGTCGGATCCGATAGGGCTTTGAACACCTTGCTCATAAGGCAATGATTAGCTAACTATCGAATTATGTCAAGGATTTTGCGGCGTCGGGCTTCGCGTCGCCGGCTCAAGGGCAGATGCACGCCTTCCGTCTCGACGGTCGACTCCCGACCGACGAGCGCGTCTCCCCCGGCAGACGGGCTCGGGGGCAGGGCGCCGACGGCACCTTGCGGTGTCGCGCCCCCGCCTGGCGGTTGCCCCTGCCGCATTCGCGGGCACTCTGTCCAAGCTGGCGTCCTGCCTCACGAAGCCACTGCAGTACCCAACTTGTCCACAGCTTTGCCCCCCGCTTCGGTGGACAACTCTGCCAGGTTTAGGTCCCGGGCAACGGGCTATACTGTTTATACCGTTATATATCGAGGTGTCCCATGGTTGCCAAGAAGTCTCCCGTCAAGCGCGTTGCCAAGTCGCCAGCCAAGCTGGCCATCAAACCACCCACCAAGCCTGTCGCCATGCCGGTGGTCGCTGCCGTCAAGGCCAAGCACAAGCTGGTCCGCGACAGCTTCACCATTCCGAAGGACGAGTACGCCGTGCTGGCCGAACTCAAGCTGCGGGCCGGCCGGCTGATGCGGCCAGCCAAGAAGAGCGAGATCTTGCGTGCCGGCATCAACGCCTTGCGCGGCATGACCGACAAGGCCCTGGTTGCCGCTCTGGCGGCCGTGCCGAGCCTGAAAACCGGCCGCCCGAATCGGGCCGAGGCCGCCGCCGCGCCGGTCGCGGTTTCCCCGGCCGCCAAGCGGGCAAAGCCTGCCAAGCCCGTCGCCAAGCCCGCCGCCAAGAGCGCCAAGGCCCGCATAGCCTAGCCGCCCCAGCCTGCGGGGGCGCGACGGCCCCTGCCGGGTGGGACCCCCACCGGCACTGGTCCAAACGGATCATGGCTGGCGTGTCCCGTCGGGTCCGTATGTCACACGCCGTCGGTAGTCTCTCTCCCTGATCGCTGGGTTCTGGGTGCACTTCTCTGCACACAGTCCATGGTGACGTGGAGCTTGACGTCGTATGTGGCTTGCCGGCCGTTCCCTCGCCCTGCTGTTGTTGGCCCTTGCCTTGCCGGCGAGTGCCTCGCTGTCGCTGTACAACCTGCCGCCTTCGCCGGCCGGCGGCTTCGGCGCTGCCGGCACGGTCAGCTTTTCAAGCCTGGCCCAGCCCGACGGCCTGGCTGACAGCGAGATCTTCGTCGTCACCCTGACGCTGCGTACCGACGCCGAGGCCCGGGTCGTCGAAGCGCAGAGCGCCGCCGCGCCGGTCCCGGTACCGCTGCCCGGGGCTGCCGGTCTCTTGTTGCTGGGACTGCCCCTGTTGCTGGCGCGGCGCAAGACGCGCGGCGCCAAGATGGCCGCTGCGGTGGCCGCCAAGCCGAAGAAGGTCCTGCTGCTCAGCCTGAATTTCGCCCCCGAGCTCACCGGCATCGGCAAATACTCGGGCGAGATGGCCGACGGCCTGATCGCACGCGGCCACGAAGTGGTGGTTGTGTGCGCGCCGCCGCACTACCCACACTGGCAAGTGGCCAAGGGTTACTCGGCAGTACGCTACGAAGTCGAGCGCAGCAAGCCGGGCCTGACGGTTTACCGCTGCCCGATCTGGATCCCGCGCCGCCCGGGCGGCCTGGCGCGGCTGTTGTGCCAAGCAAGCTTCGTGCTGGCCAGCCTTCCCGTCGTGCTGTGGCTGGCTCTGAAGCGCCCGCAAGTGGTCTTCGCGGTGGCGCCGGCCCTGTTCTGTGCTCCCGTTGCGTGGCTGGCCGCCCGCCTGGCCGGTGCCCAGTCCTGGCTCCACGTGCAGGATTTCGAGACCGACGCCGCGTTCGAGCTCGGCCTGCTCAAGCAGCCCTGGCTGCGCCGC
>JANNFB010000168.1:0-9804 GCA_031379365.1 Burkholderiales bacterium | reverse complement strand
GAACATGAAGAACCCCATCCTGGCCAAGCCCGAAGTGCGCGAAGCCTTCAAGTGGCTGGTCGACTACAACGCCATCGGCGACACCTTCATCAAGAACATCGGCGTCGTGCACCAGAACTTCCTGCCCATCGGCCTGCTCGGCGCGAGCAAGGAGAACCCCTACAAGCTCGATGTGGCGAAAGCGAAGGCCTTGCTGGCCAAGGCCGGGCATCCGAACGGCTTCAAGGTCACGATCGACATGCGCACCATCCAGCCGGTGCAGGGCATCACCGAGGCGGTACAGCAGACCCTCAAGCAGGCCGGCATCGAGCTGGAGATCCTGCCCGGCGACGGCAAGCAGACGCTCACCAAGTACCGCGCCCGCACCCACGACATCTACATCGGCCAGTGGGGCGCCGACTACTGGGACCCGCACACCAACGCCGACACCTTCGCGCGCAACCCGAACAACGCCGACGACGCCAAGAGCAAGCCGCTGGCCTGGCGCAATGCCTGGGACATCCCCGAGATGACCAAGCTGGCCGACGCCGCGGCACTCGAACGCGACGGCCCCAAGCGCGCCAAGATGTACCAGGACATGCAGGCCGAGTTCCGCAAGACCAGCCCCTTCGTGATGCTCTACCAGCAGACCGAGGTGGCCGCGTTTCGCAGCAATGTCGACGGCCTGAAGATCGGCCCGACTTCGGATTCGACCTACATGTTCAACGTCGCCAAGAAGTAGGTGGGTGCAGTCAAGGCGGCGGCCCGCTTCGCCGCGATCGTCGCGCTGACCTACCTCGGCCTGCTCGCCGTCACCTTCTTCATCGGCCGGGTGATCCCGGTCGATCCGGTGCTGGCCATCGTCGGCGACCGCGCGCCCGAGCACGTGATCGAGCGCGTGCGCGAAGAGATGGGGCTGAACAAGCCGCTGTGGCAGCAGTTCGGCATCTACATCGGCCGCGCGCTCCAGGGCGAGTTCGGCACCTCGGTGCTGACGGCCAACCCGGTCTGGACCGACATCAAGAAAACTTTCCCGGCCACGCTCGAGCTGGCCACCGTCGGCATCCTCATCGGCGCCGGCCTGGGCATTCCGCTGGGCGTCTGGGCCGCGGTGCGGCGCGGCGGCCTGGTCGACCACGCCGTGCGCGTGATGGGCCTCATCGGCTACTCGGTGCCGGTGTTCTGGCTCGGCCTGATGGCCCTGGTGCTGTTCTACGCCAAGCTCGGCTGGGTGGGCGGGCCGGGGCGCATCGACGTGGCCTTCGAGTACTCGGTGGAGCGCGTCACGGGCCTGCTCCTGCTCGATGCCGCCATCGCCGGCGAGTGGGAGGCCTTTCGCAATGCCTTCTCGCACCTAGTGCTGCCGGCCTCGCTGCTGGGCTATTTCTCGCTGGCCTACATCAGCCGCATGACGCGCTCCTTCATGCTCAACGAACTGGCGCAGGAGTACATCGTCGCCGCGCGTGCCAAGGGCCTCTCCGAGACCCGCATCATCTGGCGCCACGCCTTGCGCAATGCGATGGTGCCGCTGGTCACTGTCGTTGCGTTGTCGTACGCCGGTCTGCTCGAAGGCTCGGTGCTCACCGAGACCGTGTTTTCCTGGCCCGGCCTGGGCCTGTACATCACCAACTCGCTGCAGAACGCCGACATGAATGCGGTGCTCGGTGGCACCCTGGTCGTCGGCACCGTCTTCATCGGCCTGAACTTGTTTTCCGATGCACTGTACCGCTGGCTCGATCCGAGGACCAAGGAGCGGTGACTGCCCTTCATTCCTGGTTGATGAGCGAGCGCCCGCAGTCGCGCCGCCAGGCCGCGCTCGGCCGGGCCTATGCGGCGTGGCGCAGCTTCGCTGCCAATCGCCTCGCGGTTGCCGGCCTGATCACGATCCTGCTGCTGGTGCTGGTGGCCTTGTTCGCCAACCAGATCGCCCCCTACCCACCCACCATCGGCGACCTGCGCACCCAGCGCCTCCTGCCGCCGTCCGCCGCGCATTGGTTCGGCACCGACGACCAGGGCCGCGACATCCTCTCGCGCCTGATCCACGGCTCGCGCATCACGCTCTACGTGGTGGCGCTGGTGGCCGTGCTGGCCGCGCCGATCGGCCTCCTGGTCGGCACCGTCTCAGGCTACGCTGGCGGCTGGGTCGACGCTGTCCTGATGCGCATCACCGACATCTTCCTCGCCTTCCCGCGCTTGATCCTGGCATTGGCTTTCGTCGCTGCCCTCGGCCCCGGCATCGAGAACGCGGTCATCGCCATCGCCATCACCTCCTGGCCGCCGTATGCACGCATCGCCCGCGCCGAAACGCTCACCATCCGCCAGGCCGACTACATCAGCGCCGTGCGCCTGCTCGGCGCCAGCCCCTGGCGCATCGTGCTGCGCCACATCATGCCGCTGTGCGTGGCCAGCGTGATCGTGCGCGTCACGCTCGACATGGCCGGCATCATCCTCACCGCCGCCGGCCTGGGCTTTCTGGGTCTGGGTGCGCAGCCGCCCGCGCCAGAGTGGGGCGCAATGATCGCCAACGGCCGCCAGTTCGTGCTCGACCAATGGTGGGTCGCCGCGGCGCCGGGCGCGGCGATCTGCCTCGTCAGCCTGGCGTTCAACCTGCTCGGCGATGGGCTGCGGGATGCGCTCGATCCGAAGGCGACGAGATGAGCGCCGCGCGGCCGCTCCGAAGGCGCTCGCTCCCCCGCGGGGGGACAGCCCGCAGGGCCAAGGGGGTCGCATGACTGAAGCTCTGCTCACCGTCGACCAGCTGCGCGTGGCTTACCCGGCCCGCGGCGGCGGCTTCACGGAAGTGGTGCGCGGCGTCTCGTTCACGCTCGGCCGCGAGCGGCTGGGCATCGTCGGCGAATCGGGTTCGGGCAAGAGCCAGACCGGCCGCGCTCTCCTTGGCCTTACCGCGCCGGGCGGGCGCGTCACCGCCGACACCCTGCGCTTTGCCGGCCTGGACCTGCAGACCATCACGCCGCGCGAGCGCCGCAGCCTGCGCGGCGGCCGCATCGCGATGATCCTGCAGGACCCCAAGTTCTCGCTCAACCCGGTGATGCCGATCGGCGAGCAGATCGTCGAGACCCTGCGCGCCCACCGCAAGGTCTCGCACCGGGTGGCCCGGCAGCGCGCGCTCGAGGCCCTGGCCGCCGTGCAGATCGACGACCCCGAGCGCGTCTATGCCCTGCACGCGCATGAAGTGTCGGGCGGCATGGGCCAGCGCGCCATGATCGCGATGATGCTGATTGCCGAACCCGAGCTGTTGATCGCCGACGAGCCGACCTCGGCCCTCGACGTCACAGTGCAGTTGCAGGTGCTGGGCATCCTCGACAAGCTAGTGTCCGAGCGTGGCATGGGCCTGATCTTCATCTCGCACGATCTGCGCCTGGTGTCCTCGTTCTGCGACCGCGTGCTGGTGATGTACGCCGGCCGCGTCGTCGAGGAAGTCGCCGCCAGCGAACTGCACCGCGCTCGCCACCCCTACACGCAAGGCCTGCTGAATTGCCTGCCGCGACTGGGCGCAGCGCGCCACCCCCTGCCCACGCTCGATCGCCAGCCGGAGTGGGCCTTGTGAGCACCGCGCCCCGGGCCCAGGCCGGCCTGTCGGTGCAGGGCCTGCGCGTCGAGTTCGACGGCTTCGTCGCCGTCGACGACGTGTCCTTCAGCATCGTGCCCGGCGGCAGCTTCGGCATCGTCGGCGAATCGGGCTCGGGCAAGAGCACGGTGCTGCGCGCCATCTGCGGCCTGGCGCCGCGGGCCGCGGGCCAGGTGGCGCTCAGCGGCGACGCCCATGCGGCGGCTCCGGGCAGCAAAGCCTTCCGGCGCCAGGTGCAGATGGTGTTCCAGGACCCCTATGCCTCGCTGCACCCACGCCAGACGGTTGACCGCCTGCTCGCCGAGCCGCTGACCATCCACGGCATCACCGATGCCGAAGCGCGCATCGAACGCGCGCTCGACGAAGTCGGCCTGGGCCAGGGCTTTCGGTTCCGCTACCCGCACCAGCTCTCGGGCGGCCAGCGTCAGCGCATCGCCATCGCCCGCGCCCTGATCCTCGAGCCGCAGGTGCTGTTGCTCGACGAGCCCACGTCTGCGCTCGATGCCTCCGTGCAGGCGGAGGTGCTGAACCTGCTCGAAGCCCTGCGCGAGCGCCACGGCCTGACCTTCCTGATGGTCAGCCACGACCTCGCTGTCGTCACCCACTTGTGCCAGCAGTTGATGGTGATGCAGCGCGGCCGCGCCGTCGAGTTCGTCGCGGCGGCCGACCTGGCCGCCGAGCGCGTGGCCGCCGACTACACCCAGAGCCTGATGCGCGCCGCGGCGGGCTTTCGCCGCGCGCCGGCCTGAAGGCCGCTCAGGCGCCCTCGAAGCCCTCGACCATCACCAGGTTCGACTTCGTGCAGCGCGCGCGAATCTCGCGCAGCGGCACATAAGCCGGCGAGTCGTACCAGGCCTTGAGCCTTTCCATGTTCGGGAACTCGAGCACCACGCAGCGTTTGGGTGCCCAGCTGCCCTCCAGTGTCGTCAGCGCGCCGCCGCGCACCAGGTAACGCCCACCGAAGGCAGCGATCGTCGCCGGCACCTGCTGCCGGTAGGTTTCATACAGCACGGGGTCGAGCACCTCGACATCGGCAATCACATACGCAGTCATCGTCAACGCTCCTGAAGCAAGGCGGCCATTTTCTGGTGGATCAGGTTCACCGCCTTCAGCGGCCGCAACATGACCTTGAACTCGATGACACGGCCCGCGTCGTCCCAGCGCAGCATGTCGACGCCGTTGATGCGCGTGCCTTCGAGCTCGAGTTCGAACTCCAGCACCGCATCGCGTTCGCCGCGCAACTCGCGCACATAGCGAAAACTCTCGTTGCCGAAGACGCGCAGCGCCGCGGCCAGGTATTGCGTCACCACCGCCTTGCCCCGCTGCGGCGTGTGCACCACCGGCGAGTGGAACACCACATCGTCAGCCAGCAACTGCGTCAGAGCCCCGACATCGCGTTCGCGCGCGATGCGGTGCCACAGGGCCACCGCATCGGTGGGCGAGGTAGGCGCACTGGCTTGGTGTTGGCGAGCGATCACGGCGAGGCGCTCGCGTTAGGCGACGGCATCACGGCCGAGGCCGGCAGGCCGAAAACGCGGTCGAAGGCCCAGGTGAAGGCGAACGCGTAGACGAAGAAGAAGGCCAGCACGCCCAGATCGGCCAGCAAAGCGGCCCACAGCGAGGTGTCGAGCCACCACGCCATCACCGGCACCAGCATCACCACCAGCCCGCCCTCGAAGCCGCTGCTGTGCGCCACGCGACGCAGCAGCGAACGCCCCTTGCGGGCCTGGCCAGCTTCCCAGCGCTCGAACAGGGTATTGAAGAGGTAGCTCCAGGCCAGGGCCACCGTGGACATCAGCACCGCCAGCGAAAGCGCCGTCGTCACCGAGGTCTTGAACAGCCACGCCAGGGCCGGCCCGACGAAGCCCACGGCGACGGCCTCGTACAGCACCGCTTGCACGATGCGCCGGGTGTGGGGCTTCATCAGGCAGGCCCCGCGCTACGCACTGCAGCATTCGCCTTGGGAGCGGCCCGGCGGCTCATCGGGCAACCTCTGTGCTTCGCACTGCGGTATTCGCCTTGGGAGCAGCCCGGCAGCACATCGGGCAACCTCCGTGCTGCGCACTTCGGTATTCGCCTTGGGAACGGCCCGGCGGCTCATGCCGTGATCGACCCGCAGACGCCTACTTCGCCGCGGGCTGCGACGCTGCCGGCTTGGCCGGCTGCAGCGCAATGCCCAGGCTGGGTGAGTCGAGCCGCCGCGCTGCATTCAGTGGCAGGCCGCTGGGCGGGTCGCCCCACTTCAGGGCCGCACCGACGCGCTCGGCCAAAGGCGTCGCCGCTGCCGCAGCCGGTGCCGCTGGCGCCTCGGCCTTGCGTGGCGCGGCCGGTGTTGCAGCGCCCGCGCTCGCCGCCGCCGCCGCCGCCACTGGGGCTGAAGCCGTCGCTGCCGAGGCCGCGGCACTGGCCTCGGGCGCGCGGCGCTTGGCACCGATGATCACGATGCCCGGTGCCGTGCCCTTGGTGATGGCGCTGCGCGCATCGTTCAGCGAGCCGCCGGTTTGTGCTTGTGAGAGAGCGTGCGTGGCCAGCGTCGCAACAGCAGCCAGAACCATCAGGATCGTTTTCATCGTACGGGCCGGTGAGGTGGAACACGTCAGAGCAGGGGCGCGGATTCGCCCCGCCGCGATTATCTGCGCCTGCCAGCGCGGGCGGTGTGAGCCCTCGCGCGCTTCGCTCACAGCCCAGGCGGGCTCAGCCGAGCTCGAGTGTCATGAACACGCTGTGCGGATCAGGTTGGTAATCGGCAAACGGCCCGCAGTAACTGAAGCCAACGCCTTCAACGCGCCGCATCCCAACAGTTGGCTGCCATCGCGGGCCGTCCAGAACGCAATGTCGGGGTGTTTCAGGCTGCCGACGTCAAGGGCGTGAACGCTCTCCGGTGGTGAGAGCTCGCGCATCTGGCGCAGATGCTCTTCAAGCAGCGCCAGCACATCGGGCCGCGCAGGATCGTCGCGTTCAATTCGCATCGGGGCCCTTCCAGGAAAAGCCAGGGTTTGCAGCAGTCGGCGCAGGCTGACGGCGCTCGATACTAGCAACGCTGCGGCTCACCCTTTGAAGGAATTGCCATGGACCTCGTGCACGAGATGACCTACCACGCGATGCTGCGTCCACCCCTGGCGATCGGTGCCGGGCCCGCCGGCACTCGCATGGTCTTCGACGTCATCGGGGGTTCGTTCGAAGGGCCGCGGTTTCGCGGGAAGTGGGTCGGCGCCGGCGCTGATTGGCTCCTTGTCGGGCCAGACGGCTTCGGTCGGCTCGACGTGCGAGGGCAGATAGAAACCGACGATGGCGCACTGGTTTGCGTGCAGTACCAAGGCCTGCTGCAAATGAACGAGAAGGTGCAGGCAGCGATGGGTAGCGCGAGCGCTACCGATTTCGCTGACCAGTACTTCAGAATCGCGCCCCGATTCGAAACCGGTGACACCCGGTACGCGTGGCTCAATCAATCCACGTTTGTCGCCGAGGGCAGGCTGTATCCCGGGTTCGGTGTGGAGTACCGCGTGTTTCGCGTCAGCTGAGTCGAACAGCCGGCGCACTCATGAGGCCGCGCGCCAGGCTTCACGGCCAGCCGCTGGTGCAGCCGCACACCTGAGGCGTTCTTCTCAGCTCCGTTGGGGCTGCAGTTTCGCGTTAGGGAGATACAAGGCAGCGCTGCGCGATACCAGCGGAAAGCTCTCTGGCTTGCGAATGGATTCAATGGAAAGGTTCACGTCGAGTTGCGGCCAGTGCAAGTGATCTTCCGTCGGCCGCTGAACTTCCGAGAGTTGCTCGATCGTGGCCTTCTTGAACCACGGAAACTCAGTGAACGGCACGGCCAGCTCCTCGTCCCCCAGCAGCAGCCAGAAGCAGTGCGTCGAGACGTTGGTGACTTCAGCCCCCAAAGTGAAGGTTCCATGCATCTTGGATCTCCTGGATGTGAGCTTCAACGTTGGCGATGAGCGGCAAACAACGGCGCGCACCGCGCTGACGTAGCGGCAGATTGGAGCCCGCCGTTGTTTGTCCGCTCGATCAACTGGTTGGGCGTCATCGGGCTAGATTCGCGGCTGTTCGCCGCGACTCGAATGCCAAAGCGCCAGCACCTCGAGCGTTCCGCTCTCGGCGCGGTAGTAGAGGAAGTAGCCGATACGACTGACGAAAAGCCGTCTCACGCCGGTCGTGCGCGCCCCTTCATACTTGGCGCCGATACCAGGCTGCTCTGCAAGCAGCGCAATAGATTCCCCAACGTCCTTGGAAACTGCGACTGGTGCAGCAGGGCGGCTGTGTAGCCACCAATCGGCGGCGCGGCGAATCTACACTGCCGCTCGCGCCGAAATCTTGACGCGAAGGGCCATGCGTGACGCTACTGCGGAAGCTCGGCCAGCAGTTGCTCGAGCGTGATGAACTCGCCGCGCTGAATTTCGGCCATTGCGGCGAGGAGCTCCTCCTCTTGCGCGACCGACAAGCTGAACGGCTCATCCGCGCCGCGCGCGACTACGGCGACCAGCGCTCCCTCTTGAAGAGGGACGCCCTCGACGATGACTTTGCCGTTGACGACAGTGCCAGTAGCGACTTGCATGGGGCAATGGTACTCCGCGGGTGGATGGCGCTGGCTATGACGCCCAACGAGCTAAGCGGGCGACGACGGCATGATGCCAGCGCCCGGATGGCGAAAATGTACCGCGTACCGCTGGCCGGGCGCTGGTGGCATGCCGTTGGCGCTCCGCTTGAGCAAGGGCATCCGTGCGCGGTGGCTACGCGATTTGTAGTACCAACTCGCGGCCGCAAGCTTGGGCGTACTTCCTGAGTGTGGCTAAGGAGGGCGAGTGCCTTCCGGTGGCAAGCGAGCGCTCCAAACGTGCAACGGAAGGTGGCTGAGTTCCCATACGTTCCGCGACCTGCGCCTGGGTAAGCCCTGCGTCGTGCCTTGCCTTCAGAAGCTGGTCCAGCAGCTCACCTTCCTCGCGCTCAATGCGTTCGACTTCCTTCCGGACGCCAGGCCGGCGGAGCAACTTCGAGACAACTTGATCATGAATTCGCATCTTTGATCTCCTTCATGCGCTTTCGCGCAACTTCCAGTTCGCGTAGGGGCGTCTTCTGAGACTTCTTGACAAACGAGTGCAGCATCATGATTCGGCGGCCGACCAGAGTGCAGAAGAAGACCCGTGCGATTCCGTCCGCGCCCTTGAGTCGTAGTTCAAACAGTCCATCCCCGAAGGGCTCGGTATGTGGTGGACCCAGATTCGCACCTATGGCGGTCATTCGACGCGTCAGAACGATGTACCGAGCCGCAAGCGTGTCTGGAAGCCCTAGGATCTCTTCCCCGACGCCTTCGCTGTAGTACTCGATGCGATAGTCCACTTGGGAATTATAACAAATATGTTACGACAGCGCAAGAGGAGTACGAAAGCGGGTGTTTCGGATGCCAACGAGACTGGGCAATAACCCGCTTTTTCAAGCGAAGAGCGGCGTGTGCAGGCGGTCGGTTGGATGGGCTGTTCATGGCGCGCGCGGTGTGTTGGCTGGTTTGAATTGAACCCTGAAGGCGCACATCGCGTCAATGCGCGTCTGACAAGGCGCTGAATGCGCCGAATGCGCGGCCGTCTTGCCCCTCAGTGCGCTCGCATCGCCTTTGTCGCGATCTTCTCGATGTTGTGCACCAGGCAGTAGAGCTGCCACTGCGTCGAGACCTTCGCCTTGCCTCGCAGCGTGAAGCGGCTCATGCGCTTGTGGTGGCGGATGTTGGCGAAGACCGGCTCCACCGTGGCGATGCGCCGGCTGTACAGCGAGCGCCCGCGCGGCGAGTCGATGGCCTGGCGCATGCGCGCGCTCGGGTGCTGGGCATCGGCCCGTCTGTGCTCGAACCTCGCCACCTGGCGCCCACGTACCGCGTTCGGGTTGCGCAGACATTGGCCCCGCAACGCGCAAGCTGCGCAATCACCCGCCGCAGCCTCGTAGCGCTGGAAGTGGTGCCCGCGCTGGCCGTAGGTGGCGCCCGTGCCCGTGAGCGTGCGGCCCGCCGGACAGCTCGCTGTCTTGTCGTCGTGGAAGGTGAAGTCCTCGGGCTTGAAGAACTTGATCGGCTTGGCCCCCGCGCGCTTGTCGTACAGCGCATCGCCCTTGGCCTTGTGCTTGACCTGATCGGCGAAGCGCTCGTCCCTCTGGCGCATGCCGTTGTCGGCAATCAGCGCGGGGATGCCTTGGTCGTGCAGCGCCTTGACGTTGTCGTCGCTGAAGTAGCCGGCGTCGGCGGTGAT
>JANNFB010000122.1:0-7795 GCA_031379365.1 Burkholderiales bacterium | reverse complement strand
TGCGGAGCCTGGGTTGGCGTGCGGGGTCTCGAACACCAGCGCTCTTGCCCGCAAGGCGGCGGGCGCGGCCTGGGCGGGGCGAATCGGCGCCGCCGAGAAGCGCAGGCTTGACGGCCGCGCGCGTATCCGCGCGCTTCGTGCTCTGACTCGTTGCAGCTGTCCGACCACAGTGAGCGCAGCGAACGGCGGGAGTTCTGCAACGGGGCCGACCAGCCGAGCATCGCAGGGCACCCGCAGCGTAGCGAAGGGCCAGCCGTTTGAGTCCCGCCCAGGCCGCGCCCGCCGCCTTGCTAGCGCCAATGCCAGCACGAATAGTTGGACACACACCAAGGTCTGCAATCGGCCGCATACCGAGCACTGCCGACTTCAAACGAACGTCCACTGCCCGCCGCATTGCGGCTTCTGCGCACGGCAGTCCCGATGCCCCTGTGGCGAGTTACAGCAGGTGCTTGACGCCGTCCTGCTCAGCCGTCAATTCGGCCAGGGTCTTGTCGATGCAGGTTTGCGAGAAGTCATCGATCGGCAGGCCCTGGACGATGCTGTATTTGCCGCCGGCGGTGGTCACCGGAAAGCCGAACAACATGTCCTTGGGGATGCCGTAGTCGCCGTTGCTCGGCACGCCCATCGTCACCCACTCGCCGTTCGTGCCCAGGGCCCAATCGCGCATGTGGTCGATGGCGGCGTTGGCGGCTGAAGCGGCGGATGAGAGGCCGCGCGCTTCGATGATCGCGGCGCCGCGCTTGCCGACCGTCGGCAGGAACACATCCTTGTTCCAGACCTGGTCGTTGATCATGTCCTTGACCGGGGCGCCATCGATGGTGGCGAAGCGGTAGTCGGCGTACATCGTCGGCGAGTGGTTGCCCCACACGGCCAGCTTCTTGATGGCGGCCACCGGCTTGCCGGTCTTGGCCGCCACCTGGCTCAGGGCGCGGTTGTGGTCCAGGCGCAGCATGGCGCTGAAGTTCTCGCGCGGCAGGCCGGGCGCGCTCTTCATCGCGATGTAGGCGTTGGTGTTGGCCGGGTTGCCGACCACCAGCACCTTGACGCTGCGCTTGGCCACGGCGTCCAGGGCCTTGCCTTGCGCCGTGAAGATGGCGCCGTTGATCGACAGCAGTTCAGCGCGTTCCATGCCAGCCTTGCGCGGCATCGAGCCGACGAGCAGGGCGTAGTCGGTGTCCTTGAACGCGGTCATCGGGTCGCTGTGCGCTTCCATGCCCACGAGCAGAGGGAAGGCGCAGTCCTCAAGTTCCATCATCACGCCCTTGAGGGCCTTCTGCGGTCCTTCCACCGGCACTTCGAGCAGTTGCAGGATGACGGGCTGGTCCTTGCCGAGCATTTCGCCCGAGGCGATGCGAAACAGCAGGGCGTATCCGATCTGGCCGGCGGCGCCGGTGACGGCAACGCGAACGGGGGGCTTGCTCATGGCGTGATCTCCGAACAGAGGGTGAGGGCGATATGAAAGTGTAGGCCACCGGGGGTGCGAAACCTCGGTCTTCTATAAGACAGTGGACTGTGGTCGAATCGCGTCATGGCCGCCCTTCCAGACGCACCGCTCTTCTCCCCCCTGTACCGGCAGATCGCCAGTCTGCTGACGCGCAGCCTGCAGGCCAGCGAGTGGAAGCCGGGCGAGGCGATCCCGAGCGAGATCGACCTGGCTGCGCGCTACAAGGTCAGCCAGGGCACCGTGCGCAAGGCCATCGACGACCTGGCGGCCAGCAACCTGCTGGTGCGGCGCCAGGGCAAGGGCACCTTCGTGGCCACCCATGCCGAAGAGCAGACCCAGTTCCGCTTTCTGCGCCTGGCGCCGGACAGCGCGCCGGGCGCCCCCAAGGCAGGCGAGCGCGAGCCGCTGTCGCGGCGCTTTCTCGACTGTGGCCGCCAGCGCCCGCCGGCCGAGGTGGCGCGGGCCATCGGCCTGCAAAGCGGCGAGGCCGCCCTGCGCGTGCGCCGGCTGCTGTACTTTCGCGGGCAGGCCGTCGTGCTGGACGACATCTGGCTGCCCGCCGCCCTCTTCAAGGGCTTGACCTCGACCCGTCTGTCGGCCTACCAGGGCCCGATGTACGGCTTGTTCGAGGCCGAGTTCGGGGTGCGCATGGTGCGGGCCGAGGAGCAGATCCGGGCTGTCGCGGCCGATGCCGAGGCGGCCGGCCTGCTCGGGCTGGTGCCGGGCGCGCCTTTGCTGTCGGTCGAGCGGGTGGCCTACACCTACGATGACCGCCCGGTGGAGCTGCGCCGCGGCCTGTACGACACCCGGCACCACCACTACCGCAACGAGCTCGGCTGAGCCCATTCCAGCCGGCGCGGGCCAGCGACCGCCGCGAATCGGGCTTTGCCGGTCCGCCGGCGCTGCCCCCTTGAGGGGGAGCGGCAAAGCCGTTGCGGGGGTGGGCCCATCAACAGCCGGTGCAGTTCGTCGCCACAAAGCGCCGCTTTGTCGCATCATCGTCAACCGGACATGACCCGGCTCCTACACTGCGCCGGCTCCAAAAGAGCGGGTGACTCATAAGGACAAGCAATGCGCAAGACAGTCTGGTGGATCGGGGGCGCTGTGGTGCTGGCGCTGGCCGGCGTGGCAGCGGTGGTGGTGGCCAAGTCGGGCAAAACCGGTGCGGGCCCGGAGGGCAACAAGGACAAGGACGGCAAGCCGATCGTGACGCTGGAGTTCGCCCCGCGTGAAGTCGTCGCCCCGGCGCTGACCGCGATGCGCGCGGTGATCGAGTTCTCCGGCCCGCTGGTGGCGCCGCAAACCGCGATCGTGCGCGCCAAGGCCGCCGGCACCCTGCTGACCCTGAGCGTGGCCGAGGGCAGCCGGGTGCGCGCGGGTCAGGTGCTGGGCAGCATCGACAGCGCCGACATCGGCAGCCGCCTGGCCGAGCGCAATGCCATGCTGGAGTCTGCCAACGCCACCGTGGCCCAGGCCGAGCGCACCCAGGCCAGCAACCAGCGCCTGGCCGATCAGCAGTTCATCTCGCCGATCGCGCTGGAGACGTCGAAGTCGGCGCTCGACACCGCACGCGCCCAGGTGAGGGCGGCGCAGGCTCAGGTCGACACCGTGCGCGTGGCCTCGCGTGACAACCAGATCGTCGCGCCGATCGCCGGCGTGGTCGCCAAGCGCCATGTCGTGGCCGGCGAGAAGCTCAGCCCGGAGCAGCAGGTCCTGACCATCGTCGACCTGTCGCGCCTGGAATTGGCCGGCACCGTGGGCACCCACGAAGTGGCGCAGCTCGCGCCCGGCATGGAGGTGCAAGTGGCCGTCGAGGGCGTGGCCGACAAGGTGGTCGGCAAGTTGGCACGGATTGCGCCCGCCGCCGAACCCGGCACGCGTTCGATCGGCGTCACGATCGAGCTGGCCAACCCGAAGGAAGCGCTGCGCGGTGGCCAGTACGCCGTGGCCAAGGTCGATCTGGCCGACCCGACGCAACGCCTGACCTTGCCGTTGAGCGCAGTCGGCAACACGGCCGGGCAGGACCATGTCTGGGTCATCGAATCCGGCCTGCTGGCGCGTCGCGCCGTCACATTGGGTCGGCGCGACATGCGCGAGGGCCGCGTCGAGGTGCTGCAGGGCTTGACAACCGGCGGTCAGGTGCTGGCGGCGCGCTTCGACAACCTGCGCGAGGGGGCCAAGGCCGTGGTCGTGGCCACCAAGTCGGCCGCGGTCGCCTCGGCAGCGGCGTCGACGCCGAACGTGAAGTAGGGGCACGCGATGTGGATCACCCGCGTTTCGATTCAGAACCCGGTCTTCGCCGTGATGGTGATGGTCGCGCTCTGCGTGTTGGGCGTCTTTTCCTATTCCAAGCTGGGTGTCGAGCAGATGCCCGACATCAGCCCGCCCGGCATCTGGATGGAAGTGGCCTACCCCGGGGCCTCACCCGAGGCCGTCGAGCGCGAGGTCATCAAGCCGATGGAAGAGGCGGTCAACAGCGTGGCCGGCGTCAAGCGCATCACCTCGCGCTCGCAAGAAGGCCGCGGCACCATGAGCGCCGAGTTCAGCCTCGACGCCGACATGAACCGCGCCACCCAGGAAGTGCGCGACCGTGTGGCCGCCGTCCAGGCCGCTTTCCCGCGCGACGTGAAGGCACCCACCATCGCGCGCTGGAACAATGACAACAACGAGCCGGTGGTCAACGTCGCGCTGCTGTCAAAGACGCGCAGCATCCGCGAGCTGTCGATCCTGGGCGAGTACAGCGTCGGCAAGCGCTTGCAGCGCGTCGAGGGCGTGGCCCGCGTCGAGATCAGCGGCCTGGTGTCGCGCGAAGTGCGTATCGATCTCGATCCCACCCGCCTGCGCGCCTACGGTGTGACGCCGGCCGAGATCTCGACCGCCTTGCGCGAGGCGAATGCCGACCAACCCGTCGGTCTCATCAACGACGCGAACCAGGACACGCTGCTGCGCGTCGAGGGCCGGGTGCGCGACCCGCGCCAGTTCGAACGCATCGTGGTGGCACGGCGCAATGGCCTGGCGCTGACCCTGGCCGACTTCGGCACCCTGGTGGAACGCGAGAAGGAGCCCGACTCGACCGCCCGCGTCAATGGCCAGCCGGCCATCAACTTCAACATCTTCCGGCAACAAGACGCCAACATCGTGGCCACGGGCGAGGCCGTCAAGAAGGCGCTGGACGAAATCAGGAAGGCCTTGCCACCGGATGTCGAGCTGACGACCATCAACGTCAGTTCCGACTCCGTCAAGGACTCTCTCGACGGTCTGCAGCACACGCTGATCGAAGGCGCGCTGCTCACCATCGCCATCGTCTTCTTGTTCCTGCACTCCTGGCGCAGCACCATCATCACCGGGCTGACCCTGCCGATCGCGGTCATCTCCAGCTTCATCGCGGTCTACCTGTTTGGCTTCACGCTGAACTTCATGACGATGATGGCCCTGAGCCTGTGCATCGGCCTGTTGATCGACGACGCCATCGTGGTGCGCGAGAACATCGTGCGCCACATCGGCATGGGCAAAGACCACTTCACCGCCGCGCGCGAAGGCACCGACGAGATCGGCCTGGCCGTGATGGCCACCACCTTCGCCTTGTGCGCCGTGTTCGTGCCGGTGGCCTTCATGGGCGGCATCATCGGCAAGTTCTTCTACCCCTTCGGCATCACCGTCGTGGTCGCCGTGCTGGTCAGCCTGTTCGTCAGCTTCACCTTGGATCCGATGTTGTCGTCGGTGTGGCACGACCCGCCCGCCGAACGCATGAAGAAGCTACCCGTCATCGGCGCTTTGGTGCGCGGCACCGATCGCGCCATGGACCTGCTGCACCGGGTCTATGAACGCACCCTGCGCTGGGCTTTCTCGGCGCGCCGCTACCGCGTCTTCTTCCCACCGCTGCCGGCCTACGGTCGTGGCTTCGGGGCCGACGGCCTGCGCGACAAGGCCAGCCCGCGGCGCCTGCGCTGGGCCACGCTCACACCGCGCGGCGTCGTCATGGCCGGCGGCGTGGCCAGCTTCGTCGCCGCGCTGGGCCTGACGCCGCTCGTCGGCAGCGAGTTCGTGCCCGAGACCGACCGCGGCTTCACCCAGCTGGCCCTGCGCCTGCCGGTGGGCGCGAGCCTCGAGCGCAGCGATGCCAAGGTGCGCCAGATCGAGGAGATCGTGCTGGCCATCCCGGAGGTCAAGATCCTGTCGACCTGGATCGGTGGGCCGGGTCAGCGCAACCAGGCCTGGTTGAACATTGCCCTGAAGGACCGCAAGGACCGTTCAAGGTCGCAGAAGCAGGTCGAGGATGCGATGCGCGAGCTGATCGCCAAGATCCCCGGGACCGACGCCTCGGTGGGCTTCAACCGGCCGGTCTACATCGCCATCCTGGGCAACGACCCCGAGGGGCTGGCGCGGGTGACCACGGAGTTCGCCGAGAAGGTCAAGCAGATCAAGGGCATCGTCGACCTGGAAGTCTCGGTCAAGCCCGGCGTGCCGGCCTATGCCGTGCGCCTGAAACCCGACGCCGTGCGCGAGCTGGGTCTGACGGCGCCGCAACTGGCCTCGAGCCTGCGTGCCTACGTCAACGGCGACACCGCCACCTACTGGACCACGCCCGACGGCAACCAGGTCGACGTCGTGCTGCGCCTCAACGAAGTGCAGCGCGAGCGGCTCGACCAGTTGCGCAGCCTGCCGGTCGCGTTTGCCAAGGACGGCACGCCGATCTCGCTGGACAGCGTGGCCACGATCGAATCGGTGTTCAACCCGGAGATCATCCGGCGCCAGAACCTGCAGCGGCGCGAAGCGGTGTTTGCCGGCGTCAAGGACCGCAGCACCGGTGACGTCGGCGACGACGTGCAGAAACTGATCAAGGCCACCACCCTGCCACCGGGCTACAGCTTCGATGTCGGCGGCCAGATGCAGCAGCAGCAGGAGGCGTTTGCGGGCTTGCTGGCGGCCATGGCGTTGGCGGTGATCTTCATCTACATCGTTCTGGCCAGCCAGTTCGGTAGCTTCATCCAGCCCATCGCCATCATGGCCTCGCTGCCGCTGGCCTTGATCGGCGTGATGCTGGCCTTGCTGGTGTCGGGCAGCACGCTCAACGTGTTCTCGATGATCGGCCTGGTGATGCTGATGGGCCTGGTGACCAAGAACGCGATCCTGCTGGTTGACTTCGCCAACCAGGCGCGCAAGGCTGGGGCGACGGTGGCCGAGGCGCTGCTGCAGGCCGGCCTGATTCGCATGCGGCCCATCGTCATGACCACCATGGCCATGGTGTTCGGCATGTTGCCGTTGGCGCTGGCGCTCAACGAGGGCGGCGAGATCCAGGCCCCGATGGGCCGCGCCATCATCGGCGGCGTGATCACCTCGACCATCCTGACCCTGGTGGTGGTGCCGGTGCTCTACAGCTACTTGGTGCGCGAGCGCAAGAAACGCCCGGCGGCGCAGTCGGCCGGCGGGGGGGCGATCCCGGCCTCGATGCCCGCCGACCGCGACTGAAGCCGGCTGCCCCTGCCCGCTGTGCGGGCAGGGCGTTTGTCAGCTTCGTGTCTGCTGCGCTGCAATAGAATCGGCTGGTTTCATCGCGGGCACGCCCTGCTTGGATCGCCATGGCCGAAACGACACAAGTCCAAAAACGCCCCGTTTTCCGCAACATCCATATCACCCAGATCGTCGGCTACCGCCTGCCGCCCGCCGGGATCGTGTCGATCCTGCACCGCGTCAGCGGCGTCTTGATGTTCTTGTTGCTGCCTTTCGTCATTTGGCTGCTCGATGTCAGTCTGACGTCGGAAATCTCCTACGAGCGCTTCACCAGCACCTTTGTCGCCGGCCTGGGTTTCCTGCCCGGCTGGTTCATGAAGCTGGTGGTGTTGGCCCTGATCTGGGCCTTCTTGCATCACTTCATCGCTGGCGTGCGCCATCTCTGGATGGACATGACCCACAGCGTGACCAAGCAGCAGGGCCATGTGTCCGCCGTGATCACCCTGGCCGCCAGTGCTGTGCTGACGCTGGCCCTGGCCTTCAAGCTGTTCTTCTGAGGCCACCATGACAAACAAGAGCTACGGTTCCAAGCGCCTGGTGGTTGGCGCGCATTACGGCCTGCGGGACTGGCTGGCCCAGCGCGTCACCGCGGTGCTGATGGCGCTGTTCACGGTCGTTCTGGTGGCGCAGTTGCTGTTCGGCGCCAAGCTGGGCTACGAGCGTTGGTCGGCGATCTTCTCGGCGCAGTGGATGAAGGTGTTGGCCTTCGTCACCATCGTGTCCTTGCTGTACCACGTCTGGATCGGCATGCGCGACGTCTGGATGGATTACGTCAAGCCCGTGGGCATCAAGTTGGTGCTGCAGGTGTTCACGCTGGCCTGGCTCGTGGGTTGTGCCGGC
>JANNFB010000112.1:0-5575 GCA_031379365.1 Burkholderiales bacterium | reverse complement strand
ATGGCAGCGCCTGCTGCACGACCTGTCGCTGCCGGCGCCGCGCTTCATCGATCTGGCGCCGTGAGCACGCCGCGCCGACCCCAGGGCGAACACCGGAGTGCGAAGCGCGGAGCTGCCTGATGAGCGTTGAGCCCAAGACCCTGTCGCTGTCCCTCGTCTCGCACACCAACGTGGGCAAGACAACGCTGGCGCGCACCCTGCTTGCCCGCGACATCGGCGAGGTGCGCGACGAAGCGCACGTGACGGAGGCCGCCGAGTCGCAGCTGCTGGTCGAATCACCGGAGGGCGACCGCTTGCTGTTGTGGGACACACCGGGCTTCGGCGACAGCCTGCGCCTGGCCCAGCGCATGGCGATGGCCGGCAACCCCATTGGTTGGCTGCTCACGGAAATGTGGGACCGCTGGCGCGACCGCGCCTTCTGGTCCAGTCAGCGCGCCTTGAAGCATGTCTGGGAGCAGTGCGACGTGGTGCTCTACCTCGTCGATGCCAGCCAAGCGCCCGAAGACGTCGGTTACCTCGACGCTGAGTTGCAGGTGCTGTCCCTCACCGGCAAGCCGGCGATTGCGCTGCTGAACCAGTTGGGCGGTGTCGGCGAAGCGGCGGCGCTCGAGACCCGTTGGCGCCAACGGCTTGAGGGCGCGCCGGGTGTGCATGCCGTGCTGCCGCTCGACGCGTTCTCGCGCTGCTGGGTGCAAGAGAGCGTGTTGTGGCAGGCCGTGGCGCCCCTGTTGCCGGCGGCGCAACAGGGCGCGTTCGAGCGTCTGCAAGCGGCCTGGCGCGAACGCCAGCGCACGGTGTGGCACGCGGCCATGGCCGAGCTGGCACGCCGCTTGGCGCATGCCGCGCTCGATGTGCAGGCACTCGACGCCGATGGCTGGCGCGCGTCGGTGCGTGCCCTCGGTGGCCGCCTGGGCAAGGCGCTGGGACTGCGTGACGACGACGCCGACGCGCCGCAGCAGCGCGCGATGGCGTTCTTGGCCGAGCGCCTGGACGAGGACGTGCAGCGCTCAACCGAGGCCTTGATCCGCCTGCACGGCCTGGACGGTCGCGCGGGCGGCGAGGTGCTGGCCAAGCTCGCGCGCCACTACGCCTCGCGCAACCCGCTCGACGAAGGCCGCGCCGCGATCTGGGGCGGCGTGCTCACCGGCGCGCTCGCCGGCCTCAAGGCAGACGTCGCCAGCGGCGGTCTCACCCTCGGCGGCGGCCTGGTTGCTGGCGGCGTGCTCGGCGCGCTCGCCGCCGCCGGCGCCGCGCGCGGCGTCAACCTCGTGCGTGGCGTGTCGCAGGCAGAACTGCGCTGGGATCCGCGCGTGCTCGACGCCTTGTTTGCGAGCGCCCTGCTCGGCTATCTGGCGGTTGCCCACCACGGGCGCGGGCGGGGGGCCTGGGTGGCGCAGGAGCCCCCGGCGGCATGGGTCGTCGCGGTCGACGCGGCGATGGCACGGCAGCACGTGCCACTTCAAGCGCTTTGGCAGCGCTCTGACGGTGAAGTCACCCGCGAGGCGCTCGCGCTTCGCGCTCAGGGCCTGGTTGAGTCGGCGTGCGCCGATGTTTTGACCCGCCTGTATCCGACCTGCGGCAGTCTTCTGGTGGGGTGATGTGTTTTGCCGGCGGCAAGCCATTTGCAAGCATCTCGATTGCGAGCCAGTGGGCGGCAACGTCAACTACAAACTGGGGGGGTAGGTGGCAAGACAGGGAACAAAAGTGAACCCATCAACGTATCCCCTGTGCGTTGCATCTGCTTTACCGACCACCTGGAGAATCAACAATGACACCGACCTTCAACCACCTTGCGGCCGCATTGGCTTTGTCCATCGCGGCCGTCCTGCCGGTCCAAGCCGACTCCATCTTCTTCGAGGGCACGTTTGCACCTGAGGCGCCAGGTGCCACTGGAACGGGAAGCCTGTTCATGGAGTACGACGACGACGCGAACACGCTGGCCATCAATGCGACTTGGTCGGGACTGTCCGGCACGACCAGCACTGCCCACATCCACTGCTGCACCGCTTTGGGAAACACCGGCACGGCGGGTGTGGCGCTGGCACAAGGTGGCATCCTGCCAGGTTTCCCGCTCGGCGCTTCCGCTGGCAGCTATGTCAGGCTGATCGACCTTGCTGCGACAACTTCCTACGGCGCCGCCTTTCTCGCCGCAAGCGGCGGCACTTCTGCTTTGGCGGAAGCACGTCTATTTTCCAGTTTGGCCAGCGGCAACGCCTACTTCAACATCCATAGCACCACGTTCGGCGGCGGCGAGATCCGTGCATTCGTGACCGCGGTTCCAGAGCCCAGCACCTACGCGTCAATGCTGCTGGGCTTGGTTGTCCTGGGTGCCTGGATGCGTCGCCGGCGGCCCGCCTGAGCGGACCTCGCGAAACGGAGTGGGTGCTCAAGCTCCCGCTTCGTCGATCCGGGCAGGCGCGGCTAACTTCGACAGCTTGAGGCAGCGAGGGGCAGCTCAGCGCGACACTTCCATGCTCTCGAGTTGCTGCTGCAAGCCGAGCCAGCGCTCTTCGAGCATGGCCACTTCGGCAGCGATGTGGGCCAGTTGGCGGCCGGCGTCGGCGATCGCACCCGGGGCCACGCTGCTGCCGGCGAGAACGGCTTCAGTTTGCGCGCGCTCGGCCCCCAGCTTGGCCAGGCGCTGGTCGATCGTCGCCAATTCATTGCGCAGCGGCCGGGTCTGGTCGGCGAGCTTGGAGCGGGCCTGGCCTTTGGCCTTGCGATCGTCTCGCCCGTTGCCGGCCGGTGGCGCGGCAGTGGATTTGACGGACGCCTTCGCGCTGACGGCGGCAGGCACGGGTGCTGCGACGACCGCAGCGCCCGGCACCGCGGGTGCCGGCTGACCGCGCGAAGCCGCGCGCGACACTTCGAGCAACCACTTCTGGTAGTCATCGAGGTCGCCGTCGAAGGGCAGCACACCGCCGCGCGTCACCAGCCAGAACTCGTCGCAGACCTCGCGCAGCATGGCGCGGTCGTGGCTGACCAGCATCACGGTGCCTTCGAACTCGTTCAGCGCCATCGACAGCGCCTCGCGCGTGGTCAGGTCGAGGTGATTCGTCGGCTCGTCCAGCAGCAACAGGTTCGGGCGCTGCCAGACGATGCCGGCCAGCACCAGGCGCGCGCGTTCGCCGCCTGACAGCGTGCCGACGCTCTGGTGCACCATGTCGCCGCCGAAATTGAATTGGCCGAGGAAGTTGCGCAGGCCCTGCTCGCGTCCGTCCTGCCCGGCCACGTTGAGTTCGCGCGCCATGCGCGTCATGCGTTGCAGGGGGGTGTCGTCCTCGTGCAGCAGGTCCATCTCCTGTTGCGCGAAGTAGCCGATCGCCAGGCCCTTGCCTTCCGTCATCTCGCCGGCAATCGGCTGGAGCGCGCGGGCGATGGTCTTGACCAGCGTCGACTTGCCCTGGCCGTTCGCACCCAGGATGCCGATGCGTTGGCCGGCCAGGACGGTGCGGTTGACGTCGCGCACGATCACGGTGGCGCCGGCGGCGCCGGGCCGTCCCAAGCCGGCGAGCACCCCCTCAGGGGGTGTGTCGCCGTACCCGGCGACCGGGGGCACCATGTACCCGCACTTCAGATCGCGCATGGCGAGCATCGGATTGGGCAGGTTCTGCGGCTCGCGGAACTCGAAAGCGAAGTCGCTGGCGGTGAGGATGGGCGCGATGCGCTCCATGCGCGCCAGCGCCTTGACACGGCTCTGCGCCTGCTTGGCCTTGCTGGCCTTGGCCTTGAAGCGGTCGATGAAGAGTTGCAGGTGGGCGATGCGTTCCTGTTGCTTGCCGAACGCGGCCTGCTGCTGGCTCATGCGCTCGGCGCGCATCTCCTCGAAGCCCGAATAGTTGGCGCCGTAGCGCGTGACCTGGGCGTCGTCGACATGCAGGGTCACGCGCGTGATGGCATCGAGGAACTCGCGGTCGTGGCTGATCACGACCATGGTGCCGGGGAAGCGCAGCAGCCAGGCTTCGAGCCACACCAACGCATCCAAATCGAGGTGGTTGGTCGGCTCGTCGAGCAAGAGCAGGTCCGCCGGGCACATCAGCGCACGGGCCAGCTGCAGGCGCATGCGCCAGCCGCCGGAGAAGCTGTTCACCGGCGCGTCGAGCTGCTCGCTGCGAAAGCCCAGGCCGAGCAGCATGGCCTGCGCGCGCGAGCGGGCGTCGAAGCCGCCGGCTTCGTCGATGGCCATGTGCGCATCGGCCATGGCATGCCCGTCGTGTGCCTCTTCAGCGGCCGCCAGGGCGACCATCGCGGCCACCAGCGGCAGATCGCCGTCGAGCACGTAGTCGGTCGCGCCCTGGTCGGTTTCGGGCATGTCCTGGGCCACTTCACCCAGGCGCCCGCGCGGCGGCATCTCGTCGTCGCCGGCATCGGCGTGCAGGCGCCGCGCCAGCAGCGCGAACAGGCTGGACTTGCCGGCGCCGTTGCGGCCGACCAGGCCGGCGCGCTCGCCGGGATTGAGCGTGAAGTTGGCGCCCTGCAGGACGACTTTGACGCCACGGCGCAGGGTGACGTTGCGAACGGTGATCATGCGGGTTTCGTTTCTGGAATCAACACGGTGCGGCCCTGCACGCGGCCGGCGCGCAGGTCCTCCAAGGCTTGGTTGGCTTCGGCCAGGGGCCGGGTGTGGCAATGGCAGCGCAGTTGGCCAGCGGCGGCCAGCGCCAGCGTGGCGCGCACATCGTCGCGCGTGCCGACGGCGCTGCCGACGATGCGGAATTCGCCGCTGACGATGGCCAGCGCCGAGAACTGCAGCGGCTCGGGCGGCAGGCCGACGACGGCCAAGGTGCCGGCCGGACGCAGGCATTTGAAGCCGAGGTCGAAGGCGGCGCGTGCTGCCGAGGTGACCACGGCGATGTGCGCGCCGCCGAGCGCGCGCACGGCCTTGGGCGTGTCGGGCGAGCGGGCGTCGAAGGCGTGCGCCGCGCCCTGCGCGCGGGCCGCGGCGAGCTTGTCTTCTGCGACGTCGATGGCAATGACTTCGGCGCCAGCCGCCAATGCGATCTGCACGGCCAGGTGGCCGAGCCCGCCAACGCCGACCACGGCCACGCGCTGGCCGGGGCCGACACCGGCGTTTTGCAGCGCGCGGTAGCTCGTGACGCCGGCGCAAAACAGCGGCGCCGCTTCGACGGATGACAGCGCATCCGGGATCGGCAAGGCGTGGCTGGCCTTGGCGCGCATGAACTCGGCGTAGCCGCCATCGACCGTCATGCCCGTGACCGTGCCTTTGCGGCACAGGTTTTCCCGGCCGCCCAGGCACAGCTCACAAACCCCGCAGGCATGGTGCAGCCAGGCCACGCCGACGCGCTGGCCGATGTCGAGGTGGCTGACCTCGGCGCCGCGCGCGACGACGCGGCCGACGACTTCATGGCCCGGGATCAGTTGTGCTTTGGTGCCGGCCTTGAAGGCCGGTGAGTCGCCATCGACGATGTGCAGGTCGGAATGGCAGACGCCGCAAGCTTCGACGGCCAGCAAGACTTCGTCGGCCAGCGGCGTGGGCGTCGGCAGGTCGAGCAGGGCCAGGGGTTGGCCAAAGGCCTGGAGAACGGCGGCTTGCATGGGGCGATTGTCCTGGCTC
>JANNFB010000110.1:0-18029 GCA_031379365.1 Burkholderiales bacterium | reverse complement strand
GATCAGCCACGTCATCAACTTCGGCCTGCCGATGAAGGCCGAGGACTATGTGCACCGCATCGGCCGCACCGGCCGCGCCGGTCGTCAGGGCCTGGCTGTCACGCTGGCCGAGGCGGGTGATGCCGGCATGATCCGCCGCATCCAGCAGTTCACGACGCAGTCGATTCCGGTCGCCACCATCGTCGGCCTCGAGCCGAAGAAGGCCGCGCCGCGCACCACTGGCAGCGCCGGCTTCCGCAGCGAAGGCGGCTTCGGCGGCGGTGCCAGGCCGTTCGACCGCAAGCCGCGCTTCGGCGCGCCGAGCGGGGCGCGCAAGCCGGGCGGCGCTTTCAAGCCCAAGCGCCCGGGCCCGTTCGCCAGGTGAGTTTCGGGCGTTGAGCCCGCCACGCACGAGGAGCCCCTGGCCCAGCCAGGGGCTCTTTGCATTGGGGCGTCGCTCGCGTGCGAGTGTCGATAATGCGGTCGCTGTAAGCAGTTCGGGGCCTCGCGCGACCACCTCGCCTCAGCAAGGAGCACACCATGTCTAACGAAGTCATTACCCTCGGCGGCGGCTGTTTCTGGTGCACCGAGGCGGTGTACGAGCAGGTCGAGGGTGTCACGGCGGTCGAGTCGGGCTACAGCAACGGCCACGTCCTGAACCCGAGCTACGAGCAGGTCTGCGGCGGCGACACCGGACACAATGAAGTAGTGCGCGTGACCTTCGACAACGCTAGCATCACGTTGCGCGAAGTGCTCGAGATCTTCTTCCACGTGCATGACCCCACCACCCTGAACGCCCAGGGCAATGATGTCGGCACGCAGTACCGATCGGGCATCTACTTCGGCACGCCCGCGCAGGAGGCGGTGGCGCGCGAGGTGCTGGCCGAGGCCAACGCCGCCAACCGCGGGCGGGTGGTGACGGAGATCAAGGCGCTGGCGAACTACTCGCGCGCCGAGGACTACCACCAGCACTATTTCGCCAACCACCCGGGCCAGGGCTATTGCGCCTTCGTTGTCGCGCCCAAAGTGGAGAAGTTCAAGCGGACCTTCGCAGCCCGGCTGCGCAAGGCGGGCTGAGCTTGCCACACCGGGCGGCGCTCACTTGACTCGGGCCGCTCGAGCGCCGGGTCGGGCTGTCCTCGCTCGACCAGGGTGCCACTGATGCTGGCCCTGCGTGGTCTGGAATTCAGTTGGTCGGGGGCGACACGCCTGCGTTTTGCCGATGCTGAGTTGGCCCAGGCCGAATGCGCTTTGTTGATGGGCCCGTCGGGCAGCGGCAAGTCCACCCTGCTGGCCCTGATCGCCGGGCTGCTGACGCCCACGGCCGGTCGGCTGGTGGTCGGCGAGATCGACATCGCGAGCCTGCCGCGGTGGTCGCTCGACGCCTGGCGCGGCGCAACGGTTGGCTTTGTGCCGCAGCGCCTGCATTTGTCAGAGAGCCTCAGTGTGGCAGAGAACCTGGCTCTGCCCTACATCGCGTGCGGCACCGCGATAGACCACCCTCGAATCGCGGCTTTGCTCGACCGCCTCGGACTGGCTGGCTTGTCCGCGCGCCGGCCACACCAACTCTCCGTCGGTCAGGCCCAGCGTGTGGCCCTGGCCCGCGCGCTCTTGAGGCAACCGCGAGTGCTGCTCGCTGACGAACCGACCGCCAATCTCGATGACGTCGCGAGCCACGAGGCGACCGAACTGCTGGTTGAGTGCGCTCGTGCCAGCGGCGCGACCCTGCTCATTGCCACGCATGACGTGCGCATCCGTCGGCACTTGTCGGGCGCACGGGTGCTGAGCTTGGCAACGGCATCATGAGACTTGTCGCGCTGGCGTGGCGTTACCTCTGGGCTCGACCGCTGGTCGCCGGCTTGAACCTGGCCCTGCTGGCCTTGGGTTTCGGCGCCATGGCCTTCGTGGTGCTGGTCAGCGAGCAGATCGAGGGCAGTGTGCAGCGTGATCTGGCAGGTATCGACCTCGTCGTCGGCGCCAAGGGCAGCCCGCTGCAACTGATCCTGGCGGGGGTGTTTCATCTGGACGTGCCCACGGGCAACGTCCCACTGGCGACGGTCAACCTGCTAAGCGATCACCCGCTGGTTGAACGCGTCGTGCCGGTCTCCCTGGGCGACAGCCTGCAAGGCTTCCGCATCGTCGGCAGCACCCTGCAGTACCCCGCGCTATACGCCGCGAAGGTGGCCGACGGCGCCTACTGGCAGGCAAAGCTGCAGGCCGTGCTCGGGGCCGACGTCGCCCGCGCCACGGGCCTGGGCATCGGCGCGCGCTTCGTCGGTACGCATGGCCTGGGCAGCAGCGGCGAGCTTCACGGCGACACGCCCTACACCGTGGTCGGGCGCCTCGCGCGCTGCCACTGCGTGCTCGACCGACTTGTGCTCACAGACCTGGCTTCGGTCTGGGCGGTGCATGAAGAAGCGACCGCGATGGACGACGTCGATCGCGAGGCCCTGGCAGCGGAGCGGGAAGTCACCCTGCTGCTGGTGGCCTACCGGACGCCTCTGGCCGCCGTGACACTGCCGCGTTGGGTCAATGCGCAGGAGGGCCTGCAAGCCGCGGCGCCTGCGCTCGAGTCGGCGCGCCTGTTGCGCATGGTCGGCGCCGGCACCGAGGTGCTGCGCGGCTTCGGTGCCGTGCTGCTGCTGGCGGCGGCTGCCAGCGTCTTTGTCGGCCTGGTGAATGCGGTGCGCGAGCGTGAACCCGACCTGGCCATGATGCGCATGCTCGGTGCGCCGCCATGGCGGGTCGCCGTGCTGGTTCTTGCCGAAGCGCTCTTGTTGGCATGTCTTGGCGTCCTGATGGGTTTGGTGCTGGGGCACGGCCTCACCGGGCTGTTGGGCTGGGAACTCGCGCAGTCGAGATCACTCCATGTCACCGGCGTGTGGTGGTCTTGGCACGAGGCCAGCCTGATGGGCGGTACGCTGGTGCTTGCCTTGGCCGCTGCGGCGCTGCCGGCCTGGCGCGCTTTGCGCCTGGATGTGTCCCGCCTGATGCAGGCCCCTCGCTGAGCCTGGATGCCATGAAGCGCTTGATTTGGAATCTGAGGTCTTTGGTGGCCGTGCTGGCTATAGCCGCGATGCCGACCGGCGCGCAATCGCCGGCGGCCCCGGCCACTGCCATCGCGCCCAAGCTGTCGGAGCATGTCAAGTCCGACATCGAGCGCCACCGGGCGATGGCGCAGGCCCACGAGGCCGCGGCGCGTTGCCTGTTGGCAGGACAGGCCGAAGCGGTCTGCCTGAAGGCGTTGCAGGTCGCGTGCAAAGGACTGGCAATTGGGAAATACTGCGGCATGCGCCACGAACACTGAAGCAAGGGCAACGACCATGATTTCATCTCCCCGCGCGTGGGCCTTGGCGGCCCTGGCAGCAGTCGCCGTCGGCGCCAGCGCCCAGGCGCCGCCACCGCTGACTGCAGGGCAAGGCCCCGGTTTCCATGACCCGCGCAGCGCCTTCAAGCCGCTCGAGGAACGCGATGGCATCGTGTCCTGGAAGCTGCTGTCCGCCGTGCAGACCAAGACCGAGAAGAACCGCGTGGTTCCGAGCTACCCGCCGGCTGTGCAAGCCCTGCATGACCGCATCGTGCGTGTTCAAGGCTTCATGATGCCGCTGGAACCTGGCGACAAGCAGCGCCACTTCCTGATCTCGGCCGTGCCGACCACGTGCTCCTTCTGCGTTCCGGCCGGCCCCGAAGGCTTGATCGAAGTACGGAGCAAGACGCCCGTCAAGTACACGCTCGAGCCGGTGCTGCTCGAAGGCCGGCTCGCCGTGCTGGCCAACGACCCTTACGGTCTCTTTTACCGCGTGATCGACGCCGTTCAGCCGCCCTGACGTGGTGCCCTCAAGGCGCCAGACGCTCGCGCACCCACAGGCCACCTTCCGCGCCTGCCAGGCGGTAGCTCAAGCGGTCGTGTAGGCGGCTCTTGCGCCCTTGCCAGAACTCCCAGCGGTCCGGCGCCAAGCGGTAGCCGCCCCAATGCGGGGGCCGCGGCGGGTTCAGCGCGTAGCGTGTGGCGACCTTGGCGGCGTTGGCCACCAGGAGCGCACGCGAGGCGATCACTTCGCTCTGCGGCGAAGCCCAGGCGCCCAGGCGTGAATCGAGCGGCCGCGTCGCGTAGTAGGCGTCGCTTTCGGCGGCGCTGACCCGCTCCACACGGCCCTCGATGCGTACCACGCGCTCGAGTTCGACCCAGTGAAACTGCAGTGCGGCAAAAGGCTGCACCCCCAACTCGCGGCCCTTTCGGCTCTGGTAGTTGGTGTACCAGACGACGCCCCGGGCGTCGTAGCCCTTGATCAGCACGATACGGGTCGACGGCCGGCCATTCGCGCCCACGGTGGCCAGCGTCATCGCGTTGGGCTCGGGCAAACCGGCCGCAAGTGCTTCCGTCAGCCAGCGCTCGAACTGCAGCAGCGGATCCTTGTCGGAAGCGGCCTCATCGAGCTCTGCTCGCTCATAGCTCTTGCGCAATGCGGCGATGTCTTGGGGCGCTGACGTGTCCATGGCCACAGCATAAAGGGTTGTCCTCCTCGCGGTCATTGCCTACGTGGAAGGCCTTAGGTGGTGGCCCCACTTACGCCGCAGCGCGCGGCGGGGGATTCTCGGTCTAGTGGCCATCGAGGCCATCGAGGCCTTCGGCCCCTCCCTTCGGGTTGCACCGCACATGATTTCTCCGACGACCGTGATCGTGCTCGCTGCCGGCTTGGGCCGGCGTTTTGCCGGCCGCGGCCCCAAGCTGGCGGCGCGCGTCGGGGCATCCGACGACGCCGGCCCATCGGTGCTTGGCGTGACGCTGCACAACGCGATTGCCAGCGGCTTGCCGGTGGTCGTGGTCACCACCGCCGAGCTGGCGCCGCTGGCCCGCGAGCAGCTGGCGGCGCGCGATGTCATCGTGGTGCCTACCCAGGCCGCTGGGCGTGGCCTGGGCGACTCGATTGCCGCCGGTGTCTCGGCCCGCGCCGGGGCGGCCGGCTGGGTGCTGTTGCCCGCCGACATGCCGCGCGTGCCGGCCAGTGCAGTCAAGCAGGTGGCTCAGGCCCTGGCCACCCATGCCGTGGCCTACCCGCAGTACCGCGGCCTGCGCGGCCATCCCGTCGGCTTTTCGGCAGAGCTTTACTCGGAGTTGGTGGCCCTGTCGGGCGATGAAGGCGCCCGTCGGCTGGTGGCGCGCTATCCGGCGCAGGCCGTCGATGTTGACGACGAAGGCGTACTGATCGACATCGACACGGTGCAGGACCTGGCAGCGTTGCGGGCCGTGAAGGGCGGCACTGCCACTGCACACTATCCGCGCGTCGGGGGCTGATGCCTTCAGGCCAGCCGGTGTTGACGGGCCAGGACCACCAGTCGTTCGATCTCGCGGTCTTTCACACCTCGCTCGCGCAAGGCACGGGCTGTCTCCAGCAGGTAGTCCAGGGTGCTGCCGTAGCGGCCCTGGGCGTGGCGCAGGATATCGACCAGCTGGGCGTCAGGCAGGCGCCCGGTGTGCTGCGGGCTGCGCCGCGACAACGTGAAGGCCAAGGCCTGGATGTCGCTGTGCGCAGTGCGACAGGCCAGCCAACGCGGGTCGTACACGCCGGTGGGCATTTCGCGCAACCACAGGCGATCGAGCTCGGCGCGAACCCGTTGGCGCGGAATGCGGTACACGGCGCCCTGGCAGGAGCCGCCAGGGAACAGTGCGAAGACCAGGCCCGGCCGCTCGGGCGTGCCTCGGTTGATGCGTGAGACCATGCGCAGCGCGCGGTGCCAACCATGGACTCGGGCTGCGCGGTGCTCGACGAACTCGAACTCGGGGCGCCAGAGCAGCGAGGCGTAACCGAAGACCCACAGGTCGCTGCGACCGCCCCACTCCGAGCGGGTACGGTCAAGCAAGGGCTGCGGGTCGCGCAACGGAGGTACGGCGTGGCGGGCGTCGGTGGCGGGCTCCATCGCGCGCAATCATGACACCGCCGGCCGTTGACGCTGTAACCCGATTACGTGAAAATCAGAAACGTAGTTACATCCACGTCACCATGAAACCAGCTCTGATCGAAGTCACGCAGCGCATCCGAGAGCGCAGTGCGTCTCTGCGCCGTGCCTATCTGGCCCGTGTCGGCGCGCTGGCAGCACGCCCGCGCGGCAGTGACCGGATGGGCTGCGCCAACGTCGCCCATGCGGTGGCTGCCATGCCGGCCAACGACAAGCTCAAGATCGTGGCCGAGCGCGCGCCGCACATCGCGGTCGTGACCTCGTACAACGACATGCTCTCGGCGCACCAGCCTTACGAGAGCTTCCCGGCGCTGATCCGCGACGAGGCCCGCCGGCTCGGGGCCACGGTGCAGGTGGCCGGGGGCGTGCCGGCCATGTGCGACGGCGTGACGCAGGGCCTGCCGGGCATGGAGTTGAGCTTGTTTTCGCGCGACAACATCGCCCAGGGAACCGCCATTGCGCTGACGCACGACATGTTCGACGCCGCGCTGCTGCTCGGCGTGTGCGACAAGATCGTGCCCGGTCTGCTGATCGGCGCATTGCACTTTGGCCACCTGCCCTGCGTGTTCGTGCCCGCCGGTCCAATGGGGACGGGCCTGTCCAACACGGCCAAGTCCAAAGTTCGCGAGCAGCATGCGCAAGGCCTTGTCGGCCGCGACAAGCTGCTCGAGGCGGAGAGCGCGGCCTATCACGGTGCCGGCACTTGCACCTTCTATGGCACCGCCAACAGCAACCAGATGCTGCTCGAGGCGATGGGCTTGCATGTGCCTGGCAGCGCCTTCGTGCACCCCCATGCGGCGCTGCGCGAGGCGCTGACGCGCGAGGCCGTGCGCACGGTGCTGAACATCACCCACGCGCGACGCTTCACGCCGATCGGACAGCTGGTCGATGAGCGCTGCATCGTGAATGCGATGGTGGCGCTCCTGGCCACCGGCGGCTCGACCAACCACCTGATCCACTGGGTGGCAGTGGCCCGCGCCGCCGGCATCCTGATCGACTGGACCGACTTTGCCGATCTGTCGTCGGCCGTGCCGCTGTTGGCCCGCGTGTACCCCAACGGCACGGCCGACGTGAACCAGTTCCAGGCTGCAGGTGGCCCCGGCTTCGTGCTGCGCGAGTTGCTCGATGCCGGCTACATGCACACCGACGTGGCCACCGTGAGTGAGCGCGGTATGCGTGCTTACTGCGACGAGCCGGCGCTGGAACACGGTACGCCCAAGCTGGTTTGGCGCGCCTGGCCGGTGGCCAGTGGTGATGACAGCATCGTGCGCGGCGCAGCGCAGCCGTTTGCCTCCACCGGCGGCCTGAAGCTGCTCGAAGGCAACCTCGGCCGCGCCGTCATCAAGACCAGCGCGGTGCCCGAGGACCGCTGGGTCATCGAGGCGCCGGCCATCGTCTTCGAGAGCCAGGAGGGCCTGCACGCCGCTTTCAAGGCCGGTGATCTGGAGCATGACTTCATCGCCGTGGTGCGCTTCCAGGGCCCGCGCGCCAACGGCATGCCCGAGTTGCACAAGCTGACACCGCCGCTGGCCGTGCTGCAGGGCAAGGGCTTCAAGGTCGCGCTGGTGACGGACGGGCGCATGAGCGGGGCCTCGGGCAAGGTGCCGGCCGCCATCCATGTCAGCCCAGAGGCCCTGGCTGGCGGGCCGTTGGCGAAAGTCATGACGGGCGACTTGATCCGCCTGGATGCCGTTGCTGGCACGCTCGACGCGCTGGTCGACGCTGCCACCTGGGAGGCCCGCAACGTCGTGCACCAGAGCGCCGAGCACGCCGAGCAGAGCGCCCACGATCTGGGCCGCGAGCTGTTCGGCGGCATGCGCAAATGCGTCACCAGCGCCGAGCAGGGCGCCTGTACATGGCTTTGAACACCGATCCGAAGGACACCCCGTGATCATCAACACCCTCGAACTCGTGGCCTTCGGCCCCGTCATCCACGTCATCGTGCTGCAGCGCGTCGAGCATGCAGTGCCGATGGCCCGCGCTCTCGCCGCCGGCGGCGTGCGCGTGCTCGAGGTGACGCTGCGCACACCGGTGGCGCTGGCCTGCATGGCGGCGATTGCGCGCGAGGTGCCCGAGGCCATCGTCGGTGCCGGCACCCTGCGCAGCGCGGCCGATGTGCGCGCTGCGCGCGACGCCGGCTGCCAGTTCGGCGTCAGCCCCGGCTACACCGCCGCGATCGGCGCCGCCTGCCGTGACGTGGGGTTGCCCTTGCTGCCCGGCGTGGCGACCGCCGGCGAAGTGATGGCCGCGAACGCCGACGGCCTGAGCTTCCTCAAATTCTTTCCGGCCACCGCCGCGGGTGGCGTGCCAATGCTGAAGGCCCTGGCCGGTCCGTTTCCCGATGTCGTTTTCTGCCCCACCGGCGGCATCACGGTCGAGACCGCGCCGCAGTTTCTGGCGCTGGCCAACGTCAAGGTGTGCGGCGGCTCGTGGTTGACGCCGGCCGATGCGATCGAGCGCGGCGACTGGGCCGCCATCACGGCGCTGGCGCGTCAGGCCAGCGCGCTACGCTGACGGCCCGCGCACCAGCGCGGCCATCGACTGGGCGTTTTCGTCCGCACCACCCGACAGCCCCGCGGCGACGCCGAGCCGATCGGCCGTGCCGCGGTTCTGCGACACCTTCCACTCGCCGACCAGCGAGGTCAGCGTGATCTCGATGCCGACGATGGCGTGCAGCATCTGCTGCACGTAGTCGTCGGGCGCATCGCTCACGGCCCAAGGAGCGTTCTGGGTCGATTCATGGTGATCTGTCAGGCGGGAAACCAGGGCATGCACCCAGGGCGCCGCTTCGATGGCTCGCAGCGTGCCGCGCGCCTGCACCATGGTGTAGTTCCAGGTCGGCACCACCTTGCCATGCTCGCGCTTGCTCGGGTACCAGTTCGGCGACACATAGGCTTGCGGGCCCTGGAACACCGCCAATGTGCTGCCGCCGGCCGCGCGCCACAGCGGGTTGGCACGGGCGACATGGCCGCGCAAGGTGCCGTGCGCACCGATCGCCGGATGGAACTCGAGCGGGACCAGGTCGGCGGTCGGTCCGTCGGCCGTGGTGACGATCAAGGTTGCCAAGGGGTGCTCGCGCATCGCCGCGGCCAGCACGCCGGCATCGTTCTGCTCGAAGTGCTTGGGCAGGTACACGGTTACCAGACGCCGGTGTTGGGCATCGACTTCCACGGCTCGGTCGGGGCCAAGGCATCACCGGCCTGCAGCAGTTCGACGGAGATGTTGTCGGGCGAGCGCACGAAGGCCATACGGCCGTCGCGCGGCGGGCGGTTGATGGTCACGCCGTGGTCGGCCAGGCGCTGGCAGGTGGCGTAGATGTCGTCCACCGCGTAGGCCAGGTGGCCGAAGTTGCGCCCTCCCGTGTAGGCCTCCGGGTCCCAGTTGTGCGTCAACTCGACTTGCGCGCTGTGGTCGCCGGGGGCGGCCAGGAAGACCAGCGTGAAGCGGCCGGCTTCATGGTCGCGGCGCGACAGCAGATCCAGGCCGAGAGCGTCGCGATAGAACCGCAACGAGGTTTCGATGTCCGTGACCCGGACCATGGTGTGGAGGTATTTCATGCGCTCAATTGTGCCGCCAGCGCGCGATCTGCGCTTCGGCCGCGCGCCGTTCCGTGTCGATGCCGGCCTGCACATCGGCCCAGCGCGGCGCGGCCAGGACATGCGGCATCACGCCCGCGTCGGGCTCGTCGCCCGGCGTGAAGTGCGCCAGCAGCGGAATGTCGATCGCCACGCCGGAGCCGGGCAGGGTGATCCACGCCAGCTGGCCGCCGTTGAGGCCGCGCAAGTTGCCGCCAGTGGGTTGGCCGATCAGGGTGGCCACGCCGCTGCGATGCAAATCGCGGGCGATCAGGAAACCGGCGGAGCTGTTCTGCGGGCCGACCAAGGCAATCGTGCGGCCGCGGTACGGTTGGGCCAGTGGTTCGAGGCGGCGCGCATCGGAGTCGGTCAGAAGCCAGTTGCGGCCCGCGCCACGCGTGACCTGGCCGGTGCGGTCGAAGAAGCTGAAGTCCCAGGTGTCGAGATAACGCGCCAGGATGTAGGGCACGCGCTCATAGGCGCTCTCGCGGCGCCCACCGGGCATCGTGAAGGGTTCGCGCAAGAGATGGCGCAGCACCTGTTGGCCCAGCGCGTCGTCACCGCCTTCGTTGTCGCGCAGGTCGATCACCAGATAGGGTACCTTCTGCACTTCGAGCTGCTCGAAGCTCCGCGCCAGAAAGGCCTTGCCGTCGAAGCCGCCGTTCCAAAACGAGAACGTGGGCAGCGTCAGGGTGGCGGTGTCGCCGTCGATCGTGAAGCGCCAGGCGTCGCTGCGCGGCGCCGGCACGCGTGCAGCCCGTGCTGCAACGCCCACCGCTGCAACGCTCACGTCGCGCACGGCCGGGCTGCCCGGCTCGCGCAGCGTCAGGCGGTAGCGACCCTGTTGCGGCGGGTAGAGCAGTGGGAACAGCCGGTCCATGGCGCCGCCATTGGGATCGCTGTCGAGTTGGGCCAGGCGCTTGCCGTCGCTGGCCCCATCGGCGCGCAGGTAGGGCATCAGGCCCGCGGCAACGTCAGCCGCGCTGCGTCCATCGATGGCCACGATCTCGCTCCCCGCGAGCACCTCGGGCACGGCGCTGGCCGTGACCAGGAAGCGCCCTTCCACTCGCCGCAGTGTGAGCGGCAGTTTGTCGGCCCGGTTGATCACGCCTTGGACGACGGCGTCAGACTGGTTGTAGGGGTTGGCCCAGGTGTGGCCGCAGCGGGCCAGCGCCGCCAGGCGCGATGCGATCAGGTAGAGGCGGCTACGGTCGCTGCCGGCCGCGACTTCAGCCTGGGCCCGTGCGAACTCCGCTTCGAACTGGGCCGGCGTCGCGTATCGGTACAGGCCGGGGTGCAGATCGGTCAGTGCGCGTTGCAGGAGGCGCAGATCGCGCTGGGCCACGGCGGCGCTGAGTTCCGGCGCCGGCTGCGCCGCGGCGGTCAGGCTCAGGCTGGTCAGCAGCGTGAGAAGAAGGGATCGGAGTGGGTACAGCATGGAGAGGAGGCTCGCCGGGGAGGGGTTCTGGGGCCTTGCCGTTGAAGCCACGGCCAGGCTAGAGGTCAGCCGACAGTATGGGCTGGCAGGTCGAACATCAAGCAAGTGGTGCTGGCGTGCGCGTAGAGCTTGCCGTCGGGGCCGACGATGCGGCCCTCGGCCGTGGCGGTCTGTCGGCCGACATGGACGGTGCGGCCCTCGGCGCGCACGAGCCTGACGTCGGGACCGATGGCGCGCACCAGGTTGACCTTCAGCTCCAGCGTGGTGTAGCCGCGACCGGCTTGCACCGTCGTGTGCACGGCACAGCCCACTGCGGAGTCGAGCAGGGTGGCGTACCAGCCGCCGTGCAGGCCCCCCATCGGATTGAGGAAGCGCGGGCCGGGTCGGCCCTGAAAGGTCGCTTCCCCGGGGCCGACATGCACCAGCAGGAAGTCCAGCGACTCGGCGATGGGCGACGCGGGCAACTGCCCTGCGAGCATGTCCTGCAGCACGGCCAGCCCGGCTCGTCCAGCGGCCTCGGCGGGCGTGATCGTGCCGGTCGGGCGCGACCGGCGCGCGCGCAGCGCGGCCTCTTCGGCCTGCCATTGCGTCAAGCGGTCCGCGCTCATGGCTGCTCGTTTCGCGCCGTGGTGATGCGTGGCTGGGCGTTCTCGTCCAGGCGCTCCTCGGCCAGGCCGTCGGGTGCATCGATGGGTGTGTTCATCCGGCAAGCATAGAACTAGCTGCCGACGCCGGCCAGCACTGCCACCCCGATGGCGGCGAACACCGCCGCTGCGATGCGGTGCACCCAGGCGATCGGCATGATGCGAACGGCCCTGTCGCCGAGCAGCACGGCCGGCACGTTGGCGATCATCATGCCCAGCGTGGTGCCGGCGGTCACCGTGATCAGCGCGTTGTAGCGTGCGGCCAGCATGACGGTGGCGATCTGCGTCTTGTCGCCCATCTCGGCCAGGAAGAAGGCGACCACGGTGATGCCGAAGACGCCGAAGCGCGAAGGTGCGCTGTCGGCGCTTGTCTCGTCCGCTTCGTCGGGCACCAGCATCCATGCGGCGACGGCGAGGAAGGACGCGCCCAGGCCCCAGCGCAGCCACTGCGGGTCGGCCCATTGCGTCAGCCATGCGCCCAGCGCGGCGGCCAGGGCATGGTTGAGCAGGGTCGCGACGAGGATGCCCAGGATGATCGGCCGTGGCGCGCGGTACCGTGCCGCCAGCAGCAATGCCAGCAGCTGGGTCTTGTCGCCGATTTCCCCCAGCGCGGCGACGCCGGTGCTGACGGCAAAGGCTTCCAGACTCACTGAGGCCCCCGCCAAGCTGCGCGCGGTCCACCCTGGTGGAAGCGTTCGCCCTGGGGGCGGCCCGGCGCTCTCACACGACGTAATTCAGTGTCATGCGTCCGCCGTCGACCAGCACGGTCTCGCCCGTCATGTAGCTGGCGGCGTCGCTGAGCAGGAAGGCGACCACGGCGGCGATCTCCTCGGGCTCGCCCAAGCGCTTCATGGGCGTGCGGCTCATGATGCGGGCCTTGGCCTCGTCGCTCGTCAGCACCGCCTTGGCCGCCAGCTCGGTGGCGATGGTGCCGGGGGCCACGCCGTTGACGCGGATGCCCTGCTCCGTCAAGGCCAGCGCCATCACCCGCGTCAACTGATCGATGCCGCCCTTGCTGGCGTTGTAGCTGGCGATGCTGGCGATCGTCAGCCGGGCGTTCACGGAACTCATGTTGACGATGGACCCGCCACTGCCTTGCTGGACGATCTGCCGTGCCACCGCCTGGCCGACCAGAAAGTGGCCCTTCAGGTTGACATCGATCACCGCGTCCCAGTCCGCCTCGCTGATGTCGAGGAAGGGAGAGGCCTTGAAGATGCCCGCGTTGTTGACCAGACCGTCGATGTGTCCCAAGGCCGCCACGCTGGCGGTCAGGGCGGCGTTCACATCGGCCAGGCTGGCGACGTTGCAGTGCTGGAAGACGGCCCTCCCGCCCGCCGCCGTGAGCGCGGCCGCCAAGGCCTGGCCCGGCGCGTCGGCAACATCCCACAGCGCCACGGCAGCACCGTCGGCCACGAGGCGCCGTGCGCAGGCTTCGCCGATGCCCTGCGCGCCGCCCGTGATCACGATGCCCCGGTCCTGCAGCCCGAAATGGATGTTCGAGTTCATGGCCGGGATTCTCCGCCCGAGGTTTGCGGCCGGCTCAACCACACATCGAGACCCTGGGCGTTGAGGTCGATATCCATCGCCAGCAGGGGCATCTTCTCCGGCACGCCCTGCACGCCATGCGCGGTCAGCCGCTGTGCATACAGCGCCGTCAGCCCGTGCACCAGGGCAGCGTGGCGATCGAGCGCGGCCGCCTGGCTCTGCGCAAGGGTCACCATGTCGTCCATCATCGCCAGAACCCGCTTGGCCAGGCGCGGCAGGTCGGACAGTCGGCTGTAGTGCGTGACATAGATGCACAGCGGATCGAAGGCCATCAAGCGCTCGACGGACGCGCGCAGCGCCGGCGGATCGAACTGCACCGGCACGGTGTTGGGGATCATCCAGGCGCCGTGGGCCGTGTCGAACTCGCGGTAGGAGGAACCGAAGGTGTCGCCACTGAACCAGCCGCGGCTGGTGGCGTCCCAGATGCAATGGTGGTGGCGGGCGTGGCCGGGGGTGTCGATCAGGTGCAACACGCGGTCGCCACCGAGCGTCAGGTCCATGCCGTCGTGGCTGACGCGCACCCGGCCTGCGTCGACGGCCACCAGGCGGCCGTAAGAGCGCTCCATCTCGGCCGCGCCGTACACCGCCAGGGCGCCCTGGTAGAGCGCGCTCGGGTCGATCATGTGGCGTGCGCCGCGCGGGTGCACCACCATCGTCGCGGCCTGCAACTCGCGCATCAGCAGGCCTGCGCCACCGGCGTGATCGAGGTGCACATGGGTGGGGATCACGAAGTCGACCGCATCGCGTGCCAGGCCCAGGGCGGTCAAAGCGGCCAGCAGGCGCGGCACCGCCGGGTTCGGTCCCGTGTCGATGAAAGCAGCGCGGCCGGCGTGCACCAGCAAGTAGGCGGCATCGAAGCGCGCACGGTGAAAGCCGGTGTCGATGGCATAGACGCCGGCGCCGAGGGGTTCGACAAACTCAGGCAGGGCAGAAGGCATGGCCTCAATTCTAGAGAGCCACATTCGACCGATCGGGCGCGGGCAGGGCCTGCGATTGGGCAGAATGCGTGCCATCCAATCCGAGCCGCCATGACCGACGACACCCTCGTTCCGCCGATCGACGCGACCGACCCGCCCAAGCCGCACACCTGGCGACGGCTGCGGGCGCAGGTATTTGCCATCCTGCACGCACCCGACTCGCGCAACCGCACGGCCCGCTGGGTGAACTACTTTCTGGCGGCCCTGATCATCGCCAATGCCGTCTCGGTGACGCTGGAGACCCTGCCCGGCATCAATGCTCAACTCGCCAGGACCCTGTGGTGGTTCGAGGCGGTCTCGACGGGCATCTTCATCGTCGAGTACCTGGCGCGGGTGTGGACCTGTGTCGAGCAGCACCACTTGTCGCGGCCGGTGGCGGGGCGCTTGCGCTTCATGACCCAGCCCCTTTCCTTGCTCGACCTGGTGGCCATCGCCACCTACTGGACGCCGTGGGACCTGCGCTTTCTGCGCATCGTGCGCCTGGTGCGGCTGCTCAAGGTCTTCCACCTCTATGAGTTCGAGGCCGCGCTCGACCGCTTGTCGGTGTCGCTGTCGCGGCGCAAAGAGCTGCTGCTCGTGGCGGTGGTGTTGATGGTGATGTTCGTCTACCTCGCCTCTTCACTGCTCTATCAGTTCGAGCATCAGCGCCAGCCCGAAGTGTTCTCCAGCGTGCCGGCCACCTTCTGGTGGGCCACGGTGACCTTCAACACCATCGGCTATGGCGACATGGTGCCGCTGACTTCGCTGGGCCGCCTGTTCGCCAGCCTGGTCTCCGTGTTCGGCATCGGCGTGTTTGCCTTGCCCACAGCCATCGTCATCGCCGCCATCATCGAGTCCAGCGCCGTGGGTTCGCCCTATGTCTGCGATGCCTGCGGTCACCACGGCGCGACCTCGCACGCCGATCACAAGCGGCATGGCCTGGGTGCGCCTCCCCCATGAGCCTGCGTCCGTTGCAGATCGCGGCCGGTGCCATCATCGGCGCCTTGATCGGGGCTGCGGTGGTTCTCCAGGTGGGCACCGGCCGGATTCAGGGCGCGCTGTCTGACGCTGTGGCAGGTTTCCACGCATTGACGCGTGGCGACGCCGCGGCGGCGCCGCCGCAAAACGGCAAGGCATTGCAGCGCGATGCGGCCGAACAAGCCCAGGCCAAGCAGCTGCGTGATGAACAAGCCCGGCAATTGCGGGCAGACCAGCAAAAGGCGTCGGGCGGCGCGGGCAATGAGGCCCTCGAGGCCGCTGCGCGCAAGGAGCGCGCCTGGAACCAGTTCTACAAGAAGCCCGCACAGTGCGATGGCAACCCCACCAGTGACGTGATGACGGAGTGCGCCAACCACTACATCCGCTCGAAGCGGCAGTTCGAGGCTGCTTACGTCGCAACCAAGCCCTAGCTCAGCGCGAACCGGCCCCGCTGCCATCCCATCCCAGCAATTCGGCCAGCCTTCGGACAACCCATTCGGCCTCCGCTGGCGACACGCTCGAGGGCGGGGCCATCAGGCCCCTTTGGGTGCGTTCAAGGACATCCGCTTCGGTGACACCCAACTCCCACAATTTATTCTGGGCCGTGTCCATCAGCAGGTTGGCGAGGTCATCGCAGAACTCGTGGCGTTGCGCGATCTCTGCGCGCGGGGCGTTCGGTCGGCTGCGGCCTGGCGCCATGTACAAGGCGATGAAGGACGCCGGCAGCACAGTCTGGTCGTCGTCAGACATGGTTTGCGCCATCAACCTCGACAGACACCAGACCGGCGCATGCGCTAGGGCGCAGGCAGATAGGGGGAGACATTCTGCATGGCCCGGGCGACGTAGGCTTCCTTCTCGCCAACCGGCGCGACGTAGTGCAAGGCATCGCGAGCGGCAGCGTCGCCTTCGAGACGCGCAATGATCCACGCTGCCAGGTAGGGCGACGCAAGGCAACCGCCCGCCGTCGCGACGTTGCCGGCTGCAAAGAAAGGCTGGTTGAGCACCTCGACGCCAGCCTCCTGAACCCAAGGCTTGGTGGTGAGATCGGTGCACGCGGCCACGGTGCCGAGCATCCCGAGCTTGGCCAGCACCAAGGTGCCCGAGCACTGGGCGCCGACAAGTTGGCGTGCCGGGTTCAGGCGCAGGGCCGACATGATGGCGGGATCATTGACGATCTCGCGGGTCTTGATGCCGCTGCCGACGATCACCGCGTCGGCAGACCCGGCCTCGGCCAGGCTCGACTGAGCCTGCACGACCACGCCATTCATCGAGGTGACCGCGGGCTCCGGGCAGCACAGGGTCACACGCCAAGCGGGATTCTTGATGCGATTCAGGATCCCCAAGGCGACAAACGAGTCGAGCTCGTTGAAACCCTGGAAGGTGAGGATGGCGATGTGCATGCGCCGATTGTGCAGGCCCGGTGCTGCCGCTTGCGCCAGCCCGCAGGCCCCCGCCGAACGCCAAGCGCTGACGGCCGACCACATGCGGGCGGTGCGCGCGGGTATGGCGATGATGAAAGAGATGGGCGCCATCCTCCCATGGGTGGCGCGCCAGACGCCGGCCTGGTTCAGGGCCCAGGGCGGTTCCGCAGATGCGAAGTGATTTCTTCGAGCTGGCCCTCGATGCGTTGCAGGACGGCGAGCGTGGAGTCTTGCGTCGCCGTCGAAGCAGAGTGGCCGCCGCTCTGCTTCAAGTGATCGCGCGCCGCCAGGATCTTGTTGCGGAACTCCTGCGCGTCGATGATGCCCGTCAGCTCCATGTTCGCCGCCGCGTTGTGGCTAGAGCCTGCTGTTTCGAACTTCAAAGTGCTCAGATTGAAGTGCTTAAGGATGGGTCCTTCAATGAAGGTCACATCCTGGATGTTTTCCAGTGGGATGGTCTTCTCGACCTGAACCAGAATGCCTTTGCGAAAACGGATCGACTTGTCCGTCAGTTCACAGTCGAGCCGCTCGAAGTAATGCCGCGCCCACCAACTGCCAAGACCCGCAAACCACACGATGGCCACCGGAATGCCAACTATCGTCACCATCATCGTGAAGCCGATCGTGATGACGAGATAGGGCCGAATCAAGGGGTTGAAGGCCGCGCGAAAGGACATGGGTTCTCCTGCGATGCTGGTTCTGATTGTGCTGGGAGGTCTGAGGGGCGACTGGCCACATTGCCGCAGGGATCGCACCCGCAGCATGTGAGCGATGGCTGGAGGTGAGGAAGATTTCGGTCAGCATGCGCCTGCAACCTGCGTTGTGTCGAAACCTTGCCCGCAGGCGACGCCTTTGTAGTATGGCCGACGCTAACAGGCCCCGATCAAGCTTGGGCGCCGTAGTCTGACAGAGGGCAGGTAAGCCAGCTACGCTCAACGCATCTCGTTGGAGGCTTGGCGCGCAATCCAAGACGAGCCGCGGTAGCTGCGCAGCGTGACTTGCCCCCTCGCTCAAGCGGAGAGCCAACGGCCGCTGGCACAAACCAGAGCGTGCCCACTTCTACAATCTGCTCCGCACAGAGTCTTGATGAAACCGGAGAAAGGATGTTCAGTCACGTGATGGTCGGAACGAACGACATTGAGCGCTCAAAGCGCTTTTACGATGCCGTGCTCGGTGTCTTGGGTGTCGGCGCACCGATCACGAACGCCGCCAAGACGGGTCATAACAGACTGTTCTATCGACATGAAGGAACGACCTTCTGCGTCACCGAGCCGATCAATGGCGAATCGGCTACGCCGGCCAACGGCGGCACGATTGGGTTCAAATGCAGCACGCCAGAGCAACTGCGGCTGTTTCATGACACAGCAATCGCGAACGGCGGCGCCTCTATTGAGGGTAAGCGCGCAATAAACCCCGTCCTTGATCGAGGCGGCGCCGTCTGACAGCCTACGTTCCCACGTAGGTGGACGTGGGAACGTGATGTCAGACGATATGCAAGAGTTGGCCCGGCGGCTCGTGGTCGGCCGCAAGAGCGA
>JANNFB010000087.1:0-8794 GCA_031379365.1 Burkholderiales bacterium | reverse complement strand
CGCGGGTTTTAATTTCCTAGAACCGATGCTCTTTGAGCAAGGGCTTGGAACATTGCAGGGCTGGTGTGATCGTCTCGCGTCAGATGAACCCGACGCCCTGCTGACCTCGCCCACCTGAACTTCACCTGGGTTCAGGAATGCGGCCCGTGGAGCGCGGCAGACACCTTTCTCCACCTCTCTCCTTTGATACATGCCGTGGCCCATTGGCTAATGAAGAGCGAGCCTGGCGAGTGCAGCATCGACGATCTGGTTCGCCTGGGCTGCGTGCCGTGGATCGGGGTGCGCAACTACCAGGCGCGCAACTTCATGCGCGACGCGATGCAAGTCGGTGACGGCGTGTTGTTCTACCACTCGTCGTGCGCTCAGCCGGGCATTGCGGGGCTGGCCGCCGTGGCCTCGGCTGCCTATGCAGACGCCACGCAGTTCGACGCTGGCAGCCCCTACTTTGACGCCAAAGCGCAGGCCGAGTCGCCGCGCTGGTTCAACGTCGATGTCAAGCTCGTGCGCAAGACCCGCCTGCTGCCTCTGGCGGAGATGCGGCAGCAGGCCGCGCTGGCCACGATGCAGGTGCTGCAACGCGGCAACCGGCTGTCGATCACGCCGGTGACAGCCGCAGAGTGGCGCGCCGTGAACGCATTGCTGGTCGCGCGCCGATGACGCTGCTCGGCATCGAGCCGCTGCTGATCCTTGAACTCGCAGCGCTCGGCGTCGTGGCCGGCTTCCTCGCGGGGCTGCTGGGCATCGGGGGCGGCATGATGATGGTGCCCTTCCTGATCTGGATCCTGACGCACCGCGGCGTGCCCGGCGATCTGGCCGTCAAGATGGCGATCGCCACCGCAATGGCGACGATCCTGTTCACCGCACTGTCGACGACGCGGGCACACCAGCGCCGCGGCGCGATCCGCTGGGACCTGGTTCGCGGCATGGCGCCCGGCATTGTGGTTGGCGGTCTGGCCGCCGGCGGCGGCGTGTTCGCGTTGGTTCGCGGCCAGGCCCTGGCCCTCTTCTTTGCCGCCTTTGTCGGTTACTCCGCGCTGCGCATGCTGCGGGCTGCGAAGCCCAAGCCATCGCGTCAGTTGCCCGGACTCGTCGGACAGGCCGCGCTTGGCGGCGGCATCGGCTTCCTGTCCGGCCTGGTCGGCGCCGGCGGGGCCTTCTTGGCGGTGCCCTTCATGACACGCTGCAACGTGCCCATTCACAACGCCGTGGCCACCGGTGCGGCCATCGGCCTGCCAATTGCGCTGACCAACACCGTGGGTTATGTCATCGCGGGTTGGTCGCAACCCGCCGCGCTGCCGGGGGCGTTTGGGTTTCTCTACTTGCCGGCCTTGGCAGTCATCGCCATGGCCAGTGTGCTGACGGCGCCGCTGGGCGCGCGCGTGGCCCACTCGCTCAATGTGAAGCAACTGCGTCGCATCTTTGCCGTGATGCTGTTCGTGCTCGCGGCCGACATGCTGCGCCGCGGGCTGCAGGGCTGACGCGCCTGGGCCGACGCTGGCTAAGAAACCGGATCGAAGCGGATACTTGCCAAGGTGACGTGATTGCCGCCGCGCTGACGCGCATCAGCCAGCGCCATATCACAGGCGGCCCGCAACTCTTCCTGGCTGTGCGCGGTGTGCGGAAAGCTTGCCACGCCCATCGAGGCGGTGAAGCCAATGTCCCGGCCTTCATGAGCCACGATCTGCGTCGCGCATTGGCGCCGCAGGCCCTCCATGCGCGAATGCGCGGTGGCCAGGCCGACGCCGGACAGCAACACCCCGAAGCGAGTGTCGTCGAAGCGGCAGGACGCGTCCATGGCCCGCGTGTTGCCGCGCAGCAAGCGGCCGATCGCCTCGTACACCCGCATCCGCGCCGCGTCACCGAGCGCAACAGTCTCTGGCGGCAGCGGATCGATCTCGATCGACACCAGTGCGAACTCACGGTGCTCGCGCGTCGACAGGTCCACCTCGCGGCGCAACTGGTCCTCGAAGTGAGCCCGGTTGTACAGGCCGGTCTCGCTGTCACGCAGCACGTTGTCCTGCATCTCGCGACGCAGCTGCTCGTTGGCACGCTGCTGCTGCTCCAGTTGTTCGATGGCGGCCGCGCGCTGCGCGTCACGCCGCCGCAACGGGAGCAAGTCGCGCCAGACGGTGACCAGGAAGTCCTGCCCGTTGCCGCCGGCGACCCGCTGGCGCAGCACGCTGAACTCACGCCGCACGCCGCGCCAGTCGAACTTGTGTTCGGCATGCTGCGGTTCAGGCCGCGCCAACGCCGCCTGCTCGGCACTTCGGAGCGCAGATGCCGTGCTCGCCTCGAAGATCGCGCCGTCACCGCGCCCGACCACCTCACTGTGCGGCAGGCCCCACCAGGCCAGCCACTGCGTATCGGCGTGCAGGTACTCGCCTGAGCTGGCGTCCTTCACCGTCAATGCATCTCCATCGCGCGACAGCAAGGCACCCAGCAGCCCGGCCAAAGGCCCCATGGCAGCGGCCAACACGGGCGGCGCGTGCGTGGTCTCGGCCCCGGGAGCGGCAGCAAGGTCGGCAGTCATGGTCATCATGTCAGTGCAGTCGCCTATGGTGTTCCGCGCGGCCCGGCAAGGCAACCCAGGCGCAAGCGACCCCCCTCGATTGGTGGCCAGCGACGTCGCCGCGCGAACCGCTAGGCCCATGTTAGCCACCCGGCCTCTCTGGAGCGCGAAGCAGGGCGGCCAGGCCAGGGCTCGAATCCTGTCTATAATCGCGGTCTTTGCCGGCCCTCCCGTGCGCCTGATTCGGGGCGGATGCTGGAATGTCTTTCGTCTGACCGGCCTCGGCATGCCGAGCACACACCCCCAAGGATCATTAGTTTCATGACCACGATTCGCGTCAAAGAGAACGAGCCGTTCGACGTTGCATTGCGCCGCTTCAAGCGCACGATTGAAAAGCTGGGTTTGCTCACCGACCTGCGTGCTCGTGAGTTCTACGAGAAGCCGACAGCTGAGCGCAAGCGCAAGAAGGCCGCCGCCGTGAAGCGCCACTTCAAGCGGGTGCGTTCGATGCAGCTGCCGAAAAAGCTGTTCTGAGCGGGTTCAGCCCCTTCAGCCGAAACAGAGCCCGCGCGGGACACCGCTGCGGGCTTTCTTCATTCCCGAAAGCCTGACGCCATGAGCCTGAAAGACCGCATCACCGAAGACATGAAGAACGCCATGCGTGCCAAGGACGCGCCGCGCCTGCTTACCATCCGTGGCCTGCTGGCGGCGTGCAAGCAACGCGAAGTCGACGAGCGCATCGAACTCGACGATGCCGCGGTGATTGCCATCGTCGACAAGCTCGTCAAGCAGCGCAAGGACTCCATCAGCCAGTTCGCTGCGGGCGGGCGACCCGACCTGGTCGAGAAGGAAGCCGCAGAACTGGTACTGCTGGAGGCCTACCTGCCGCAGCGTCTGTCGGCCGCTGAAATCAGCGCCGCCGTGGCCGCCATCGTGGCTGAACTGGGCGCGACCGGGCCCGGCGACATGGGCAAGGTGATGGCCGCGGCCAAGGCCGCGTTGGCGGGAAAGGCCGACATGAGCGCCGTGTCAGCAGCCGTCAAGCAAACGCTGGCAAAGTAGCCGCATGAGCACAACCTTGCCCCTGCGCGCCATCGCCCCCGACGTCTGCGTCGCCCCTCAGCTCACGCCATCGGCCATGGCCGAGGCGGCTCAGGCGGGCATCCGAAGCGTCATCAACAACCGACCTGACTTCGAACACGGCCCCGATCAACCGAGCAGCGCCGAGATCGAGGCCGCTGCCAAGGCGGCCGGGCTCGAGTACCGGCACCTGCCGGTAGACGGCGGCTACCAGTCTCCCGAGGAGATCGCAGCCTGCGCGAAGTTGCTGCAGGAACTGCCCCGCCCCGTGTTGATGTTTTGCCGCTCAGGCGCGCGCTCAAGCCGCTTGTACGCCAGCGCAACTTCGACCTGACGCACCCGCCTTGATCGCCCTGCAGCGCGGGCGCAGGGACCCGCTGCAAGCATCGGTAGTTTCCCGATCCGGCGTGGACCGCGGCTCACCATGGGGGCGTCAACCGCTACAGTCGCCACGTCCTTGCTTGGGTTCAGGCAATAGAAGGGGCTTCGATGGAAGTGCTGTTGCGTTTAACGAAACTGATCGATGCGCTGAACGACAAGTTTGCCGAATTTGCCAAGTGGGCCGTGCTGGCCTCTTGTTTCATCAGTGCAAGCAACGCTGTGGTCCGCTACCTCGCCAACTACAGCTCAAACGCGTGGCTGGAAATCCAGTGGTACATGTTCGCCGGCTGCGTGATGCTGGGCGCGGCGCAGGTGCTGCGACTCAACGAACACGTGCGTGTTGACGTGTTGTACGGCCAGTACTCCGGCAAGGTTCAAGCCATCGTCGACCTGGCTGGGCTTCTGTTGTTCCTGATGCCCGTGATGGTGATGATGGTCTATTTCTCCTGGCCGCTGTTCCTGCAGATGTACGCCACCGGTGAAATGTCCAGCAATTCGGGCGGCCTGATTCGCTGGCCGGCCATGTTGATGCTGCCGGTGGGCTTCACGCTCTTGTTGTTGCAGGGCATCTCGGAGGCGATCAAGCGCGTGGCCTGGCTCAACCACCAGTACGAAGGCGAATTCCACTACGAAAGACCGCTGCAATGAGCATGGAGACCTTTGCCCCGCTGATGTTCCTGGGGCTGATCCTGGTGCTGATCATCGGTTTTCCGGTGGCGTTCTCGCTTTCGGCCTTGGGCCTGGGCTGCGGCTACTTCGCTGTCTCGCAGGGCTGGTTTCCGGCCTCGTTCATGAACGCGCTGCCGTTGAACGTGTTCGGCATTCTGTCCAACGACCTGCTGCTGGCGATCCCGTTCTTTACGCTGATGGGCACCATCCTCGAGAAGTGCGGACTGGCCGAGGACATGCTCGACTCGATGGGCCAGCTTTTCGGTCCGGCCCGGGGCGGGCTGGGTTACTCCGTCATCATCGTGGGCTTCATCCTCGGCGCCGTCACAGGCACGGTGGCTGGGCAGGTGATTGCGATGGCGATGATCTCGCTGCCGGTGATGATGCGCTGGAACTACAACATGCGCTACGCCACGGGCGTGCTGGCCGCCTCGGGGACCATTACGCAACTGGTTCCGCCGTCGCTCGTGCTCGTGGTGCTTGCCGACCAGCTCGGCAAGCCCGTGGGCGACATGTACAAAGGCGCGTGGGGACCGTCGATCCTGCAGGTCTTGCTGTTCCTTTCCTACACGTTCTTGTTGTCTCGCCTGGCCCCCGCCCACGTCCCAGGCGTTCCGGTGGAAGCGCGCACCCTGGCCGGTTCGGCCCTGGTGATCAAATGCCTGCGCGGCATCATTCCTTCGGCCGTGCTGATCTTCCTCGTGCTGGGCAGCATGGGGGGCCTGCCGGGCATGAACAGCGCCATCTGCACGCCCACCGAGGCCGGCGCAATGGGCGCAATGGGTGCCTTCGTGCTGGCTGCCATGCATGGCCGGCTGAACTGGCCACTGATCAAGGGGGCCATCGCCGGCACCATGCGCATCACCGCGATGGTGGTCTTCATCCTCATCGGCTCGCGAGTCTTCTCCCTGGTGTTCCAAGGCGTCGAAGGCGGCAAGTGGATCGAGCATCTTCTGTCAGGCCTGCCGGGCGGCCAGACCGGCTTTCTCATCGTCGTCAACATCTTCATCTTCTTCCTGGCGTTCTTCCTCGACTTCTTCGAAATCGCCTTCATCATCATCCCGTTCCTGGCGCCGGTGGCCGACAAGCTGGGCATCGATCTCATCTGGTTCGGTGTCATGATTTGCGTCAACATGCAGACCAGCTTCATGCATCCGCCCTTTGGTTTCGCGTTGTTCTATCTGCGCGGCATTTCCGACACGCTGTTCAAGAACGGCAGCCTGCCCCGCAAGGTCGAATCCAGGGACATCTACATCGGGGCGATCCCGTGGATCGTCATGCAGCTCATCCTGGTGGCGGTCGTGATCGCGTTTCCGCAGTCCGTCACGGCGTTTCTAGACAAGCCCCAGGTACTCGACCTTGAAAAGGCGGGCCGCGACCTGCAGCAGATGGGTGCGGGTGGTGTTGTCAGTGAGCCCGATCCGGCTGCGTCAGCCGCGGAGGCAGGTGCGGGCCCAGCGTCGGCCGCCAGTGCGGCCGACGGCGATGCGGCGGATGTGGATCCGATGAAGGCGCTGGAAGAATCCATGAAAAAGGACGCCGCGGCACCGAAGAAACCGTGATTGACGGGCCGGCTTGGACCCAGACCAAATCGCGTTCAACCGCATAAGTACGAAACACGGCTCGCGGCCGCCTGCGGACCTTCGTGCACCGCGCCGGCCGGGGCCGCCGGGCTCCCGCCTCCGCGAATGTCCTCCGCCCTGGGCTGCGCCCAGGGCTCCCCCTTGATTTCGCTGCGGCGGGCACCCGGCGGCCCCGGCCTTGAGTCTCGGCGCCCCTCCACCCGCGAACAGCCCACAGGTACCGGATCAGGACGGCGGGGCGCTCTGCGCAGCAAAATCAGGAGGAGAGGCGGGCGCAGCCCGACTCGGGGGACATTCGCGGAGCAGAGCGCCCCGTCGGCCTGATCTCGCGCGATCTCCCGCACGCGGGGGCGAAGGACTGCGTTGGGCCGATTGGCAACGCTCAGATTGATGCTGTTGAACGCAACTGCGTATCAGCCGTAGGCCAGGCGCCGCACGGCCGCCAGCACCTGCTTGTCGGCGACGTGAAAGGTGGTCAGCAACAGGCCGCCGTCACGCACCACGAGCCGCGGCGCGATCAGCCAGGCCAGCCCGGGTATGGCGATCAGCTTGACCTGCGTCAGGTCGGCCAGCCGCACTTGCTTGGCCCACAAACCGGTCTGCCGAATGTGCTGGCCGTCGATGCTGGTGCGGCCCGTGAGCATGCCGCCATAGGCCGCAGCGATAACGAGCATCGCTGCGCCCACCACAAGTTGCGACGACCCGTCCATCTGGCCCCAGGCGCCCTGGGCAACCAGGTTCCAGCCGCCGGCGGCCAGTGCCGCCATGGCCAGTGAGGCGAGCACCTTCATCGAGTTCGAGAAGGACGGGCCTTCGACCGTGAGTGTCGACGCGGGTTCGGGTTGGCTCTCAGCGTGATCGTGCGTCATGGCAAACCCGAAAGGGACCTGCGCCAAGGGCATGGCCCAGAAAAAAGCCCCGCGCGGGGGCGCGGGGCTCAGCGACTCAAGGGCAGGCTCAGAGCTTCTGGCTCTGCATGAAGCTGTCGAAGCGCGCCTCGGTAAAGCGGAACCACAGGTTGGCTTCACGGCGGAAATTGCTGTAGTCGTCGTAGATCTTCTTGAACGCCGGATTGGCGGCGCTGAGTTCGCTGTACAGGGCCATGGCTTCCTTGAAGGCGGCATCGAGCACCGGCTTGGGGAAGGCCACGAGCTTGGTGCCGCCGGCCACCAGCTGCTTGAGCGCCGTCGGGTTGCGGTAGTCGTACTTGGCCTGCATCTCGGTGTGCGCAAAAGCGGCCGCACATTCGACGATGGCCTTGTTCTCGGCGCTCAGGGTGTCGAAGGCCTTCTGGTTGACGAACAAGTCGAGTTGCGGACCGCCCTCCCACCAGCCGGGGTAATGGTAGATCGGCGCCACCTTGTTGAATCCCAGCTTCTGGTCGTCATAGGGGCCGACCCACTCGGCAGCGTCGATGGTGCCCTTCTCCAGCGCCTGGTAAATCTCGCCGCCGGGGATGTTCTGCGACACAGTGCCCAGGCGCGAGGTGACCTTGCCGGCAAAGCCACCGACGCGGAACTTCAACCCCTTCATGTCGGCGACGGTCTTGATCTCCTTGCGATACCAGCCGCCCATCTGCGCGCCGGTGTTGCCCATCGGGAAACTGGTGAAGCCATAGTTCGAATAGAACTCGCGCATCAGCTTCAGCCCGTTGCCGTCGTAGCTCCAGGCCGTCATCTGGCGGCTGTTCAGCCCGAACGGCACCGCACAGCCGAGCGCAAAGGCGTCGTTCTTGCCGAAGTAGTAGTAGGGCGCCGTATGTCCCATCTCGACGGTGCCGCTCTGGACCGCGTCGACCAGGCCGGGCATAGGCACCAGCTCGCCGGCAGCGTGGACCGAGACCTCGAACTTGCCGCTCGACATCTCCTTGACCTTCTTGGCGAACGTGTCGGCGGCCCCGAAGATGGTGTCGAGCGCCTTGGGAAATCCTGAACTCAAGCGCCAGCGAATGGCAGCCTGGGCATGCACCGCTGGCGCGACACCAGCAGCCAACACGCCGGCAAGGCCAGCACCACCAACAAACAGACGACGTTCCATGAACATGCTCCTGAAAAATACAGACCAATAGATTCTAGGCAGCAGCGTGGCCGCCATGCTCCGGGTTTTCCTATAGCCGGCGGCGCACGCGCCGCCGCGCACGCTCACGCACCTGCCACCTTCATGCGCTCCACGAGCACCGAGCCCAGCGTCTTGCTGCCGTGGGTGTAGGTGTCGGCCCCCACGGCAACGATGCCCTTGAGCATGTCGCGCAGATTGCCAGCGATGGTCACTTCCTGCACCGGGTGGACGATCCGTCCGCCCTCGACCCAGAATCCCGCCGCACCGCGCGAGTAATCACCGGTAACGTAGTTGACGCCCTGCCCCATCAGTTCGATCACGAACAGACCGCGTCCCAGCTTGCGCAACATGGCGTCGAGGTTGTCACTGGGTCGGGTCAGGCGGCTAGTCAGGGTCAGGTTGTGTGAGCCCCCGGCGTGCCCGGTCGTCTTCATGCCCAACTTGCGCGCCGAATAGCTGGACAGAAAGTAGCCCTGAACCACCCCCGCGTCGACCACCTTGCGCGCGCGCGTGA
>JANNFB010000086.1:0-11269 GCA_031379365.1 Burkholderiales bacterium | reverse complement strand
GCCTTGCGCCGTCAGGCTCACGCGCGCCTGGGTATCGAGTTCGGTGGTGGCAAAGCCCGCCTTCTCGCAGGCGAAGGAGAATGCCATCGTGAAACAGGCTGCGTGCGCGGCGCCCAGAATCTCTTCCGGGTTCGTGCCGCGGCGGTCGTCGCCGAAGCGGCTGGCGAAGCCATAGGGATAGTCGAGCAGCGCACCGGTCTGGGTGCTGATCTGGCCCACGCCCTGCTTGCCGGCGCCGGTCCACATCACGCTGGCTGTCTTCTCGCTCATGCTGACTCCTTCTGCTGCGACGCGGGTGGGTGGGTGGGGGAATTTGCGCCGCGAGTGATGGTTGCCGCCAGTCGCGCGCGCGTCTGTTCGGTAGCGCGCAAACGCAGGCCAAAGATGGCAGGCTGCCGCCGCGCTACAACTGCGCGCCGATCAGTGAAGCCAGACGCTCCTTGAACTTCTCTTGCCAGGGCCGCGCCTGCCACTGGGCGTGGCTCAGACGACGCGACAGGGCCAGGTCGGCGGCGAAGACAGCCGTCTGCTGGCGCGCGAAGTCGGCGTCGAGGATGTTCAGCGTGGCCTCGTCATTGAGGCGAAAGGAGCGGTTGTCGAAGTTGGTCGAGCCCACCGACACCAGCAACTCATCGACGATCATGACTTTGCAATGGAACATCGTCGGTGCGTACTCGGCGATCACCGCGCCGGCCGCCAGCAGCGGGCCCCAGCGCGCACGCGAAGCGCTGCGCACGGTTTCGCTGTCGATGTGCTCGCCGGGCACCACGATGCGCAGCCGCACGCCGCGCTGCATGGCCTCGACCAGGGCCTTCGAAACCAGTTCGTCGGGCACGAAGTAGGCGGCGGCCAGATCGATGGTTCGCGTGGCCGCGGTGATGGCCAGCAGGTACATCAACTGCATGCTTTCGCTGCCGCCGCTGGGCGAGCTGCTGAACACCTGCGCCCGGGCCGGGCCTGTCGGCGACAAAGCGGCGAAGTAGGCTGGTCCGTGCAGCACATCGCCGGTGACCTTGATCCAGTTGTCAATGAACACCGACTGGATCTGCGCCACCACCGGGCCCTCGACCTGGAAGTGGCTGTCGCGCCAATGCTCGGGGCTCTGCGCATGGCCGGTCCACTGCGGCGCGATGCCCACGCCGCCGGTGAAGCCGGTGCGGCCATCCACGACCAGCAGTTTGCGGTGGGTGCGGTTGTTGAAGCGCCCGAGGTGGGACCAGTGCGGCGGGTGGAACTTGCGGATCTGCACGCCCGCCGCCGTCATCTCGGCGACCAGGCTGTCCTCGACCTTGGCGCTGCCGACCCAGTCGAGCAGCACATGCACCTTCACGCCCTGGCGCGCCCGCGCGGCCAGCGCATCAGCGAACTCGCGGCCGATGGCGCCCGACCAGTAGATGTAGGTCTCGAAGGTGATCGAGGTCTGCGCGCTGCGGATCGCGGCCAGCATGGCCGGGAAGATCTGGTCGCCGTTGTGCAAGGCCAGGATGCGGTTGCCGGGCAGGAAGGCCGGGCCGAGCAGGACCCCGAGTTCGTTGGCGAAGCGTGGATCGTCCAGGGCATACAGGCGCTCGATGCGGCGTTCGATCTTTTTCTCGCCGCTGCTGAGGTTCATCGCCAGCAGCACCGCAGTCACCGTCACGGCCACCGTGCCAACAACGATCCAGAGGGGTTTGCGACGCAGCTTGGGCATGCCCTGAGTGTGGCCCTGGGCGTGCGCCGCGGCTGCCGTCGCACGCCACATGCGCGCGTAGGCCCTGTCTGACAAACGAAGCGCGCACTGTCAGGCAGCGCAATGCGGTGGTCGGGAATGGTGGCGTCGCGGCACGCTGCCTACCCTTGCCTGCTCATCCACTCTTTTTCGAGGCCCGCCATGAACATCATCGTCTGGCTGATCGTCGGCGGCCTCATCGGCTGGCTGGCCAGCATGCTCATGAAAACCGACGGCCAACAGGGCCTGTTTCTCAACGTCGTGGTCGGTATCGTCGGCGCCATGCTCGGCGGCTGGTTCCTCACGCCCCTGCTCGGCGCCGGCACCATCAATCAGAACAACTTCAGTCTTCCGGCGCTGTTGGTGTCCTTTCTCGGCGCCGCAATCCTGCTGGCCATCGTCAACCTGGTTCGGCGCGGCAGTGTGCGCTGAGCACGGATCCCGCAGCCTCCCTCCCCCTTCAAGGAAACCCCATGAACCACGACAGTGACATTCTCGAGACCCATGCCAACCGCGACCCGATCAGCGGCGCGCCCGGTGCCCACCCGGTGGGCACCGGCATCGGTGCCGCCCTGGGCGGTGCCGCCGCCGGCGCTGCGGCCGGCACGGTGGTCGGCCCCGTCGGCACCGTGATCGGCGCTGCAGTCGGCGCCATCGTTGGCGGCTATGCCGGCAAGAGCGCGGCCGAGGCAGCCGACCCCACCGTGGAAGACACCTACTGGCGCGACAACTTCGAGACCCGCCCTTACGCCGACGGCGGCGCGAGCTTCGAGCAGTACGAGCCGGCCTACCGCTACGGCGTCGATGCCTTCGGCCGCTATCCCGGCCGCAGCTTCGAGGCCAGCGAGAGCGATCTGGCGGGCGACTGGGACCGTGTGCGCGGCGGCTCCAGCCTGAGTTGGGATCGTGCCCGGCACGCCACCCGCGACGCCTGGGATCGCCTGTCCGACGGCGCCGAACGCATCCTGCCGGGCGACTCTGATCGCGACGGCAAGTGACGCCTTGAAACGCCCAACGTCCTACATGTCGTCACGACCGCCACCTAGGGGCGCAGCCCAGCACTGCCCCTAGGCTTGCCTTTGACCGGTATCGACCGGCACTCACCCTTCCCCCCCTTCTTCCATCCCACTGTCTCAGGAGTTTGAAATGATCTCAACCAAGTCACTTGCCGGTACGGCCCTGCTTGCCACCGTCGTCGCCACGGTCGGTCTGGCCTATGCCCAGACCACGGTGCCCACCCCCGACAGCACGCGCGTCGAGCCAAACAAGGGCACGATGCAGCCTGGCACGGATGGCACCAGCACCACGACCCCTGGCAGCGCGGGCTCCACAACCGCGCCAGGCGCGACGGGCATGTCCACAGGCACGCCCAGCACCACCAGCGGCACGGTGCGCGCACCCGCCACGCCCATGAGCGCCGACGCGCCGATGCGCGACCAGAACGGCAATCTGCGCAGCGACAGCATGGACAACAACACGAACAACAACATGAATCGCAACATGAACAACAGCGGAGCCGAGACGTCGAGCGGCATGGCCCCGGCGCGTACAGAACGCGTCGCCCGCACCGACCGCAACTGAGCCCCACCCGTTCCCGCGTCAGCATGAGCGGCCACCCGAGCGCCGCCCTCCGCGCGCGCCCATCCGGGTGGCGCGGTTTTCGCGTTGTGCGGCCGCTCGCCACGGCCCTGCTGGCGCTGGCAGCAGTGCTGGCATCACCGCTGGTCACTTCCCAGCCGGCAATGCTTCCGCTGGCATTGGCGACACCGATGGCGGCCTTCCTGGAGGCCCGCGAGGGCGCACCACGGCAGGCTGACTTCGGCAGGTTCAAGGTGTCACCCGAAGCGCGCCATGTTGCCGACTGGATTGCCGACTCGCGCGACAACGCGGGCGCAGGCTTCGTCATCGTCGACAAGCAGTGGGCCCGCCTTCATGTCTTCGACGCGCAGGCCAGGCTGCGCGGCACCTCACCGGTGTTGCTCGGCGCCGCACGCGGTGACGACAGCGTGCCCGGCATCGGCACCCGCGCGATAGCCCAGGTGCTAGCGCACGAGCGCACCACGCCGGCTGGCCGCTTCGTGGCCGAACGCGGCCACAACGCCAGTGGTGAGGATGTGGTGTGGGTCGACTACGACGCCGCCGTATCGATGCACCGCGTGCGCGCCACCAACCCGAAGGAGCGCCGCTTGCAGCGCCTGGCCTCGCCCACGGTGGCCGACAACCGCATCTCCTACGGCTGCATCAATGTGCCGGTGGCCTTCTACGAAAGCCACCTGCGGCCTCTGTTCGCGCAGCACGATGCCATGGTCTATGTCCTGCCCGAGACGCGGCCGGCGCGACAGGTGTTCAACTCCTACACGGTTGGCACGCCGCGCGCCGCACACGCCGCCCCCGCGGTCCGCCTCAGCCGTTTGCAATAAAACGATCCGCTCGGGCCGCGGCGAGCACCTTCGTCAGGCTCGAATTCAGCTCGTCCACCGGCCGGCGCCCGCGCAGCCAGTGGTTGGGTTGAGAAAACCACATCGCCAGCGCCCAGCCGTCGAACACCTCGGCCAGTTCAGCGATCACACACTGCGGCCGCGGTCGCACCGACATGTCGCGCAGGTCGAACTGGAACATCGGTACCCAATGCACTTCGCGCCATTCGAAGCTGAAGACGTCGTGGGTGACCAGCAGCTTGCCCAGCGTCGCGTCGTGCGCGCCCTCGGCGCCATGCAACACGCGCGCCAGAGCGTCACGTCGCACCGTGCCGCCGCTGCCGCGGTAAGCCTCGCGCATGCCTGCGAAGTCGCGATCCGTCGGCAGCCGGGCGCTGCCCGCGCCGTCTCCGTCGGGCGGCGACACCCGGTGGAGCCGCGGCGGCGTGATGAAGGTGCGGGCGTGCTGTGCAAGTGAGGGCATAGGGCAGACGACAGAGATGCCGAGGAGTGGGTGGTGACAGTGGGGAATTGTGAAAGTGGCTGCAGCCAATGTCTGTGCGCATGCGCACCGTCGGTAATGAGTTGCAGCTCCGCCGCTGTGCGTGCGCCACGCAACAGACCTGCGCTCACCCCGCCACTACCTTCACGCCGGGAATGGGCGTCTGATCAGCCCGCTCCCAACCCACCTAACTTTCCATTGACATAGGACACTTCATGCATTCATCACGCTTCACCCGCTCGCGCATTTCCCGCGCTGTTGGCAGCCTCGGCGTTGGCCTGGCGTTGGCCGCCGTCGGCGCCACATCGGCCCAGGCGGCCAGCCACCGTGAAGGCCCCTTCCTGACCGGTCAGCCCAAGGTCGATGCGACCGACCTGTTCATGTTCCGCAGCTACGAGCCCGGACGCCAGGACTTCGTCACCCTGCTGGCCAACTACCAACCTTTCCAAGACCCGCAGGGCGGCCCGAACTTCTACATGTTCGACCCCAACGCCCTGTACGAGATTCACATCGACAACGATGGCGACGCGGTCGAAGACATGACCTTCCAGTTCCGCTTCAAGAACACCACCAAGAACACCGCACTCACGGTCGGCGGCAAGCAGGTGAAGATTCCGCTCATCAACAGCGGCCCGATCAGCGGCGTCAACCCGGCCGCGCTCGACGTGCGCGAAACCTTCACCGTCGACGTGGCGCGCGGCAAGCGCCGTGGCGGCAGCAAGACCAGCATCACCAACGCCGCGGGTGGCGCGGCCGAGTTCGACAAGCCGGTGGACAACATCGGCGACAAGACCTTCGGCGGCCCCACCGGCTACGCCACCTACGCCAACCAGCACATTTACAACGTCAACATTCCCGGTTGCAGCGTGCCCGGCCGCGTCTTCGTCGGTCAGCGCAAGGAGCCCTTCTTCATCGCGGTGGGCAAGTCCTTCGACCTGTTCAACCTGAACCCGCTCGGCGCGGAAGTCGGCGGTAACAACAACGACCTCGAGGCCAAGAACGTCAGCACGCTGGCGATGGAAGTGCCGATCGCTTGCCTGACCAAGGGCAACGAGCCGGTGATCGGTGCCTACACCACCGCCAGCCTGCGCCAGGGCCGCGTGCTCGACGGTTCGCCCAAGAGCGGGCAGAACAAGGTCGAGCGCAGCGGTGGCGCCTGGACCCAGGTCTCCCGCCTGGGCATGCCGCTGGTCAACGAGCTGATCATCGGCACCGTCGACAAGGACAAGTTCAACGCCTCCAAGCCCAAGGACGACACCGGCAACTTCGCTGACTACGTGACCAACCCGGTGCTGCCGGCGCTGATTGAAACCCTGTTCCCCGCCGCCAAGGCGCCGACCAACTTCCCGCGCACCGACCTGGTGACGGTATTCCTGAAAGGCATCGAGGGCGTGAACCAGCCGAAGAATGTCGTGGCCGGCGAGATGCTGCGCCTGAACACCACGATCGCTGCCACCGCCATCGCAACGCAGAACCCGCTCGGCGTGGCCGCCGGCGACCTGGCCGGCTACCCGAACGGGCGCCGCCCGGTCGACGACGTGGTCGATCTTTCCCTGCGGGTGTCGATGGGCGCGCTGTGCGTGCTGACGGGCGCCACCGACACGCTCAAGGTCGGCTGCAGGCCGAGCGACGCACCGGCCGGTGGCCTGGCGCTGACCGACGGGGTGCGCAAGGCGGCAACCAACTTCGGCGCTGCCTTCCCTTACCTGACGACACCGATCTCCGGCAACTTCAACCCGTCCGCCTCGGCTGGCACGGTCTACCCCTGACATGCAAAGGAGTCTGCAAATGACATCGATACGAAAGATCGGATGGGCAGTGGCGCTGGCAGCAACGCTGCTGGTCGGCGCGTGCGGCGGCGACGATGATGAAGCCACGCCTGTGGTGACCAACCTCGAGGTTCCCGACAGCGCGGGCGCCAACTCGGCGGCGTTTCTCGGCTACATCCAGGGCCTGGGCGCCAACGACGAAGCCGGCGAGCCACTCAGCGTCAAGGCAGGTTTTGCGGTACCGCCGGATGACGACACCGAGCCGTCACCGCTGAGCTGAGCCCAATGCCCTCTCCACCCAGGAGAGGGCGTGCACCGCGCCACCAAGCAGCCGCCGCGGATCCGGCTCCGCCGGTCCGCCAGCGGCGCCCCCTAGAGGGGGAGCGGCGCAGCCGCTACGGGGGTGGGCCTATTCACGGCGCGCTGGCGCCGCGTTTGGCCGGATCGAGGGCTGTGGACGAGTGGTTGTTCACCTGCCCCGGCATCGGCATCGCGCTCGTCTCCTGGGTCTTGCTCAGGGTGCCGGTAACGCGGCCACTGGCGGCGTCCTGCGCCGTCGGCGCAGTCGACGGCGAGACGACCGAGGCAGCCGGTGGCACCGACGGATCGGACTTGGCGGGGACGACGGGCTGCGATGACTGCGTGGTGGGCTGCGCTGGATCGGTCACGCGCCGGTCGCAGGCGCCCAGGGCGAGCAACAACAGACTGACGGCCGCGAAGGTGCCAGGCAGCGAGCGCCGGTTGTCCCTGGCGCGAGGTGTTCCAGCGTCAGCCAAGGTTGTCGGCCGCAAAGCCCCAGTGGATCAACTTGTCCAGCACCGCCTGGACGTGAACGGCGCGTTTTTCCTGGTAGTCGAGGTAGTAGGCGTGCTCCCACACGTCGATCACCAGCAGCGGCCTGCGCCCCTGCGCTGGCACGTCGGCATTGGCACTGTGCATGACGGCCAGCGCGCCGCCGTCCTGCACCAACCAGACCCAGCCGCTGCCGAAACGCTCAGTGGCGGCTGTGGCCAGTGCAGCCGTGCACGCCTCGACGCTGCCGAAGCTGGCATCGATCAGAGGGCGGATCGCCAGCGGCGGCACCCCGCCACCCCCGGGCTTGAGGCTGCGCCAATAGAAGTCGTGGTTCCAGGCCTGCGCCGCGTTGTTGAAGACTTTGGCGTGAGTGCTCTGGCCTGCTGTGGCGGTGATGACTTCCTTCAAGCTCATGTCGGCGAACCCAGTGCCGGCGATGAGCTTGTTCAGCGCATCGACATAGCCCTGGTGGTGCTTGCCATGGTGGTGACTGAGGGTTCGGGCAGAAATCGCCGGCTCCAGCGCGTTTTCAGCGTACGGCAGGTGCGGCAGCGCGTGGGGAAAGACCGGGTTTGGCGTCATGGGGTTTGGCGTTGGCTCATGAAGGCGGCTTGCGCCGCCGCACGCACACGCGTCAAGGGTGGGCGCTCAGCTCTTGCCGAACTTGAGCTTGGCCGCGGCCACGCAACTCGATTTGGCGTCGCCGCTCATGGCGTCGCACTTCTCGGCCGCGACCTTGTAGTCGGCGTCACGCTTGTCCTGCATTGCATCGGTCTTGGCTTCGGTGATCTGCTTGCCCATCTTGGCGTCGGCCAGGGACTTGACCTCGACCGCCTTGGCCTCCTTGACGCAAACGTCCTTTTCATTGCCCTTCATGTCGTCGCACTTCTCTTTCGCGACGGCGTACGTGGACTCGGCCTTGGCGACCATGATCTTGTTCTGGTCCTTGGCTTTGCCGGTGTAGCTGAACTCGAGCTCAGCGCGGGCCACCTTTTCCTTGGCCTTGGCTTCCTGGACGCAGATGTCCTTGGCGTTGGCGGTCATCGCTGCGCACGCCGCCTTGTCGGCCTTGTACTCGGTGCTGAGGCGTGACTTGGCTGCGGTGTAGTCGGGCCGCGCCATGGTGGCGGCCTGCGCCAGCGGCAACGCCACCAGGGCAGCAACGGTGAGGGCGTGTTGGAGTGCGAGAGTCTTGTTCATGTGTTTCCTTCGGGTGGTTCGGTGAATGAGCATTCGACAGAATGAGTGTCGACAGGCGCAAGCGCAGCGTGAAGCAGACAGCACCGCTAAGCACAGTAGGCAGGGTCCTACGCCAGCGCCCCGCGTGCACGCGGGGCAGGCTCAAGCGACGCCGCGCTGGTCGAAGAAGGCAAAGCCGCTGCGCTCGCGCTTGGCGCGGTACATCGCCGCGTCAGCGTTCCTGAGCAGCGCATCGGCACTGTTGCCGTCGGCTGGGCACATGGCGATGCCGATGCTGGGGCTGACCGTCAATTCATGGGCGCCGATCTTCACCGGCGCGGCGACTGCATCAAACAGCTTGCGCGCGAGGTGGCCCAGTTGCTCGCGCCCAGGCAGATTGGTCAGCAGGCAGGCGAACTCGTCGCCGCCCAGGCGGCTCACCACATCTTCCGCACGCACCGCACGCGCCAGGCGTGAGGCCACGATGCACAGCAACTCGTCGCCCACGGCATGGCCATGGGTGTCGTTGATCGGCTTGAAGCCGTCCAGATCGAGGTAGAGCACGGCAAAGCCTTGCTGCAGCGGCACGGCGCGCACCAGGGTTTGCTCGAGCCACTCGCCGAAGAAGCTTCGGTTGGGCAGCAGGGTCAGGTCGTCGTGCAGGGCCAGGCGGCGTGAGCGCCGTTCCTCCGAGCGGCTGCCGACGAGCTCCACCCGCGCCTGCGCCAGCGCCGTGCGGGCGTCGAAGAGTTCGCACTCGAGCTGGTGGCCGCGCATACGCTCGTGGCCCAGGCTGACGTGCAGACGGTTCATGTCTTCGACGCACTCGGCCAAGCCCACACGCAAGGACTGCGCTGCAACCGCGCTCACCATGGCCTTGAGGCGGGCGCTGACGGCCTCGAAGAGCGTATCCCAGTCGGGCACCGAAACGTCTGCAGCGGCCGGGCTTACCGCGCCACGCGCCTGCGCGGGGTGACGTGTCGATTCGGTGCGGCCGGCACCATTCGCCATGTGATCGAGCCCGGCGGCCAAGCCCGTCGCCCCATCGAGCGTTGGCGCGAGCCTGGAATTTGCAGCATTCACCATCGCATCACCTCCAGCGCACGTTTTTACGCGGCCCCCGTGCGCCCGTCTGTACGCTGCCGCACGTGCGTACGAAACCTTGGTGCCCGCGCTGCCGTGGACAGGCCAGGAAGAAGTGTTCGGGATGGCGCTCGGCCCGGTGGCCGCCGCTGCGGCAATCCACCGCTCTATGCCTTGGCGATGTAGCGGTCGGCGCGCGCCGCTTGCAGCACGCCATCGGCATCGATGTCAGTGAGCTGGAGCGGTGCGCCACCCGACAGTGCCGAGTTCGGGCGCGCGAACCAAAGCGCCATGTCCCATCCGTCATAGACGCCGCCCAGCTCGGCGAACACCGCTTGCAGCACCGGAGCGGGTTGGTGGTCTGCGCGCTTGAACTGGAACCACGGTAGCCAGGTTTGCTGCAGCCATTCGAAGTGGATCACGCGGCGCTCGACGATCCAGCGCGCCAGGGTGGCGATACCGGCCTGGCCCCCACGCTCCAGCAAGGCCACCACTTCGTCGGCGCGCGCCAAGCCGCCGCTGCCGCGGTAGGCGCCGAGCATCTCGACGAAGGCGTCGTCGCAAGCCGACGCGGGCCGGTGGGAGTGGGCACACGAACCCGGGCTGTGATCCTGCAGCGCCGGTCCGCCGCGCACGCGGGGCGACGGACTCAGGTGGTGGTTTGCTTGCATCGGGTCTCCTCGGTCACTGGATGGAGGGCGGGGGAGCTCGCAAGGTACTCATTTGCGCGGGGGCCGTCAGTGCGCCGGCCAACACAAGCCTGCGAACGCTGTGTGCTCTAACGAACAGACGAAGCCGCTGGCGCTGGCTAGCCTGTGTCCAGCTGTATCGATTGCTGGACACCACAACTCAAGAGGATTCCCCATGCCCATGCCTCCGCGGCGCCTGCGGGCCTTCGCCTTCGTTTTCGGCGTGGCGATGCTCGCCTTCAGCGGCTGGGCCAGCGCCGACCCCCCCTCGCGTGTGGCCCGCCTGGGCTACCTGAGCGGGCCGGTCAGCTTCTCCCCCGCGGGAGAGAACGATTGGGTCGAAGCTGGCCTCAACCGGCCGCTGACCACGGGCGACCGGCTCTGGGCCGACCGCGGCGCACGTGTCGAAGTCCAGCTCGGCGGGGCCATGCTGCGCATGAGCGCCGACACAGCGCTCGCAGTGCTCAATCTCGATGACCGCACCACCCAATTGCAGTTGACGCAGGGCGTACTGAACCTGCGCGTGCGCCGCTTGCCCGCCAACCAAGTGTTCGAGATCGATACGCCGAACCTGGCCTTCACGCTGCGCCGGCCTGGCCAGTACCGGATCAGCGTCGATGCCGATGGCAACACGACGACCATCCTGGTGCGCCAGGGCCAGGGCGAAGTGCACGGCGACGGCGTGGCCTATGTGATCGATGCCGGCCGACCCTACCGTTTCAGTGGCAATGATCTGCGCCAGCGCGAGAGCTTCGACGCGCCGCGCCTCGATGACTTCGACCGCTGGTCGAGTGACCGCGACCGCCGCTACGACAACTCGGGCTCGGCACGCTACGTCTCGGCCGACGTGATCGGCTACCAGGATCTCGACAGCCACGGCGCCTGGCGCGTCGATGCCACCTACGGCAACGTCTGGGCGCCGAGCCGCGTGGCCTCGGGCTGGGCGCCGTACCGCGACGGCCACTGGGCCTGGGTCGATCCGTGGGGCTGGACCTGGATCGACGACGCGCCCTGGGGTTTCGCCGTGTCGCACTACGGCCGCTGGGCTCACCTGGACCGCGGCTGGGCCTGGGTGCCCGGGCCCGTGGCCAGCCGTGCGTACTACGCACCGGCGCTGGTGGTGTTTG
>JANNFB010000066.1:0-2868 GCA_031379365.1 Burkholderiales bacterium | reverse complement strand
GTTTGCTCAGCAATTTGTAGCGCCGCTCCATCTCGCCGACGCACCAGTTGAGCGCGTTGGCGGCCTGCTTCATGTCGGTGACCACGGGGCAGAGCAGGTGCGGAATGCCTTCATAGACACTCATCTCGAGCATCTTCGGGTCGATCAGGATCAGCCGCACATCGCGCGCCTCGGCCTTGTACAGCAGGCTCAGGATCATCGCGTTGATGCCCACGCTCTTGCCCGCGCCGGTGGTGCCGGCCACGAGACAGTGCGGCATCTTCGCCAGATCGGCCACCACCGGCAAGCCGACGATGTCCTTGCCCAGTCCCATCGTGAGCTGCGACGCGGCGTCGTTGTAGACCGAGGAGCCGAGGATCTCGGCCAGGCGGATCATCTGGCGCTTGGCGTTGGGCAGTTCCAGCGCCATCGTCGTCTTGCCGGGAATGGTTTCGACGACGCGGATGCTGACCAGGCTGAGCGAGCGCGCCAGGTCCTTGGCCAGGTTCACCACCTGTGCGCCCTTCACGCCCGTAGCGGGCTCGATTTCGTAGCGCGTGATCACCGGGCCGGGCGAGGCCGCCACCACACGCACTTCGACGCCGAAGTCCTTCAGCTTCTTCTCGATCAGCCGAGAGGTCATCTCCAGTGATTCGGGTGTCACGCTCTCGACGCGGCCCGGCGCGGCGTCGAGCAAGTCGACCTGCGGCAAACGGGTATCGACCAACTCGCTGAAAAGCGGCTTCTGACGCTCCTTGGCCACACGCTCGGACTTGGGCAACTCGCCGAGCGGCTTGTCGATGACGACAGGCAACTGGTCTTCCGCGGCATGGCGCTCCACCTCAACGACCAACTCGCGCTCGCGCAGCGCCTCCTGTCCTAGGCGCACGTCTTCGGCGCGCTCGCGTTGCGCCTCGCGCCGCTCCTTGAAGGTGTCGATGTGCTCGCCAATGGCCTCGGCCAAGCGCAGCCATGAAAAGCGCAGGGCCAGCGCCATGCCGGTCACCAGGGCCGCGATCCACAGTACCCCCGAGCCGGCAAATCCCAACCACTTCGCTGACAGGGGCCCGAGCGTGTAGCCCAGCACCCCGCCGGCATGGCCCGGCAAGAACGCCTCGAAGCGGTAAAGACGGGTCGACTCGAGCGCTGTGCTCGCTGCCAGCAAAAGGGCCAGCCCGAGCCAGAAGGACGCAGCGCTGCCGCCCGGCCGCGCCTCGCCGCGCAGGTTGCGCGCCAATGAGGACAGCCAGGCCCGCACTGCCACGAGGGGCAGCCACCAGACCGAGTGGCCGAGCATGAACAGGGCGAAGTCCGACGTCCACGCACCGACCTGCCCGGCCTTGTTGCGCAGCGCCTCGCCACTGCCCGAGGTCGAGAAACCCGGGTCGGCTGCGTGATGCGTGACGAGCGCCAACATCGCCAACAGCCACAGCACGGCGCCGGCGAGCAGCCAGAGTTGCCGCCGCATCGGCAGCGCAACCATGGCACCTGATTCGGCAGCTGACGCTGCCGCGCCATCGGCGCGCAGCGATCCAAGGGGAAAGGTCATCTGAGAATTGTCGCGCAAGGACGCGCGATCTCAGGCCCGCAGCTCAATCGTGTTGAAGCCGTTGCTTGATGATCACCGAGCCGTTTTCCTGGGTCTCGATGACGCCGCGTTGCTCCAGGTCCTTCATCACGCGGCTGACCATCTCGCGCGAGGCGCCGACCACCTTGGCCATGTCCTGCCGCGACACTTTGTTGCGAATCAATTGCACGCCGTCGACCTCCTCGGCCATATCGAGCAATGTGCGGGCCACGCGGCCGTACACGTCCAACAGGGCCAGCGACTCGATCTGCCGGTCCGCCGCACGTAACCGCGCCACCAAGCCGCGCAGGATCCCGTAGGCCATCTCCGAGGAGTCGGGGAGGCACTTCGAGAACTCCAGGCGACCCAGCACCAGCATGTCGGTCTGGATCTCGGCCCGCACCGTCGCCGAATGCGGCTCGTTGTCTATCAGGCTCATCTCGCCAACGTAGGAGCCGGCCTCGAGCACCGCCAGGATGACTTCACGGCCCCGCGCGTCGGCGGTCAGCACACGGGCACGGCCGTTGAGCAAGATGAACAGCGAGTTGCTCTTGCGCCCTTGCTCGACGACGATCTCGCCACGACGAAAGCGCCGCTTGACGACGCTGTCGGCCACCTGTTGCGCTTGGTCGTTGGTCAACATCGAGAACAAGGGCACGCGGCGAATCAGGTCAAGATTCGAGAGCATCGACATCGGCGGTTCTCCTTCCAGGCTGCGGTTGTTGTCGGTGAGCAGCGCCTGACGCAACGCGCCGCGGGCAACTGCCTACAATTTCACTATTGTGCCCATTGGCGCGCTTGACGCCAGCGGGTCTCTACCCCACGTAGTGTCGCCTGTTGGCGCACCACGACGCTCGCAGCCCCTTGACCACCCCATGACCGCCTCCACCCAGCACGCCAAAGTCCTGATCCTGGGCTCCGGCCCGGCCGGCTACACCGCCGCCCTGTACGCCGCGCGCGCCAACTTGAAGCCCATGCTCATCACCGGCCTGGCCCAGGGCGGCCAGTTGATGACCACCACCGATGTCGACAACTGGCCCGCCGACGCCGCCGGCGTGCAGGGCCCGGAGCTGATGCAGCGCTTCCTGGCCCATGCCGAGCGCTTCCAGACCCAGATCGTGTTCGACCACATCCATACCGTCGACCTGGCCCGGCGCCCGTTTACCCTCACCGGCGACTCCGGCACCTACACCTGCGACGCCCTGATCATCGCCACCGGGGCCAGCGCCAAGTACCTCGGCCTGCCCAGCGAAGAGGCCTTCATGGGCCGTGGTGTCAGCGGCTGCGCCACCTGCGACGGCTTCTTCTACAAGGCCCAAGAG
>JANNFB010000037.1:0-10960 GCA_031379365.1 Burkholderiales bacterium | reverse complement strand
GGCCACGATCTTGGGCACCAGATGGGCCCAATCGGGCGCCGCCGTGGCGTCGACGATCTCGTGCATGCGGCGTTCGCGGTCGCGCCACACCAGCTCGCCAGCGTAGTAGATGGCAATGATGATGGGCATGATGCCGAAGGCACCCTGCAGTGCCTGCACCATCAGCCGCGTCACCGGGTAGGCGGCGCTGCCGTACCACTCGCCGGCAGAGAAAGCCGAGCCACCGGCATTGAGCACACCCAGGCCGAGCAGCACGAAGAAGGCCGGGCTGCGGAACACGAAGGCCATGTCGAAGCGGGCCAGTGCGGTGAACTGGGTCCAGCGCGTGGCGGCATCGCTGCGCGGCGCCGGCAAGGGACCCTTGCGCTCGGCCACGGCGGCGGTGGTCTCGGGCGCTTTGGCGGCCGTGCTGCTGGCGCGCGTCTCGAAGTGAAAGCTGCGCCAGGCCACCGCATACAGCAGCGCGGCCACGCCAAGCCAGAGCACGCGGTTGGCCAGCAGCAGGCCGCTCAATTCCGGCAGGCGCGTGTTGCGGTCGGTGGCCGTCCAGTACTTGGTCACGATGTTCAGCGCCGACACGCCGAACGGGTCGCTCAGCGCTGCCCAGGTGTCGTACTGCGGGTCCCGCAAGAGGCCACGCGTGACGAAGAACAGCACCAGCAGGGCGACGGCGCAGACGTAGGTCCACATCATCGAGCGCGTGGCCGTGGCCAGGGCAAAGAAAGCGGCCGAGGTGAGCAGCAGGGTCGGCACGCCGATGATGAGCAGCGCCCAGAAGTAGTGGCCCGGCCGCAGCGGGCCGAGGCGCTCGCTGTCGAGCCAGGGCATGAGCGAGCCGACGGCGTTGGCCAACGGGATGCAGGCCAGGACCAGCAAGGCCGCGGCAAAGGCACCGGCGAAGCGGCCGCCGAGGTAAGCACCCTTGGTGATGCGCGTGCTGCGCAAGATGGGGGCGAAACCGGTTTCGTCATCGCGCAGCACGGTGCCGGCCACCATGGCCACCACGGTGAAGACGGCGAACACGCCCATGATGCCCAGCGTCTGCAGGATGGCGAAGGGCGAGTTGATGTGGACGTTGCCACCGCTGCCGATCTGGATGCCCTCGACGGTGGCGGCGCCGAAAGTGAGGAGGAAGAAGAGCGCGCAGCTGACCCAGAACACGGGGCTCTTGAGCTGGAAGCGCCACTCGAAGGCGGCGATCGGGGCGAACATGCTCAGGCCGCCTTCTGCGCTGCATCCACCGGCTGGCGCTGTGCATGCAAGGTGGCGAAGTAGACGTCCTCCAGCCCAGCCTCCACCGGCGCAAAGCCGACGCCGGGTAAGGCGTCGGCCAGCACCCGGATCACCGTGCGGCCCGCGCGCAGGCGGGTGGCAATCACGGCCTGGCGCGCCCGCGCGGCTTCAAGCTCATGCTTGTCGATGCTGGCCTGCCAGATACGGCCCTGCAACGCGGCGATCAGCTCGGCCGGCGTGCCGGCCTGCACGATGCGCCCGGCCACCATGATGGCCATGCGCGGGCACAGGTCGGTCACGTCGTCGACGATGTGGGTGGACAGGATCACGACCACGTTCTCGCCGATCTCCGACAGCAGGTTGTTGAAGCGGTTGCGCTCTTCTGGATCCAGGCCCGCGGTGGGCTCGTCGACGATGATCAGGCGCGGGTTGCCGATGAGGGCTTGGGCAATACCGAAGCGCTGGCGCATGCCGCCGGAAAACCCGGCGATGGCCTTCTTGCGCACGTCCCACAGGTTGACCTGGCGCAGCAGGGTCTCGACGGTGTCGCGCCGCTCGCCGCGCCCGGCCACGCCCTTGAGCACGGCCAGGTGGTCGAGCATGTCGGCCGCGGAGACCCGTGGGTAGACGCCGAAATCCTGCGGCAGATACCCCAGCGTGGCGCGCAAGGCCTCGGGTTGGGTCAGCACATTGATCTCACCGAAGGCAATCTGCCCGCTGCTGGGCACCTGCAGCGAGGCCAGGCAGCGCATCAGCGACGACTTGCCCGCGCCGTTGGGCCCGAGCAGGCCGAACATGCCGGCTGGGATCTCGAGCGACACCGCCTCAAGGGCCCGAGTGCCGTGGGGGTAGACGTGGCTGAGGTCGCGAATCGAGAGCATGGACATGGGCATGGCCTGCGCGGCCGATGGGCCGCGAAAGGGGGGCAGTGTAGGCAGGCGCCGCCCGCCGCGGGCAGCGGCGCGATCAACGGCAGTCATCGACGACAGGCTGCCGAAACCGCCGTGCGAACGACAGCTGTCCGATACTCGGCGGCAAAGGAGCCTGGCCATGGGACCGCTGACCGGTTTGCGCGTTCTGGAGTTCGAAGCCCTCGGCGCGGCACCCTTCGCGGGCATGCTGCTGGCCGACATGGGCGCCGATGTGCTGCTGGTCGACCGCGCCCTCGCGCCGGCGCTCGGCCTGGAGAGCCCGCGCTGGAGCGAAACCATGTTGCGCGGGCGGCGTTCGGTGACGCTGGACCTGAAGAGCCCCGGGGGCGTCGAGGCCGCGCTGCAACTGGCCGCGAAAGCCGACGTGCTGACGGAGGGCTTCAGACCCGGCGTGATGGAGCGGCTCGGCCTGGGCCCGGAGGTGCTGCTGGCGCGCAACCCCAAGCTCGTCTACGGCCGCATGACGGGCTGGGGCCAGACCGGCCCGCTGGCCGAACGCGCCGGCCACGACATCAACTACATCGCGGTGGCCGGCGTGCTCGGCGCCATCGGCCGTGCTCTCGAAGCGCCCGTGCCGCCGCTCAACCTGGTGGGCGATTTCGGCGGCGGCATGTTGTTCGCCTTCGGCATCGCCTGCGCCGTCATCGAAGCCCGGCAGTCGGGGCGCGGCCAGGTGGTCGATGCGGCCATGATCGACAGCGCGGCCTTGATGACCAGCATGTTCGCCGGCCTGCAGGCCAATCGGCAATGGCAGGGCGAGCGAGGTACCAACCTGCTGGATGGCGGCGCGCCCTGGTACGGCAGCTACGCCACGCTGGACGGCCAGTACGTGGCCATCGGTGCCATCGAATCCAAGTTCTACGCCGTGCTGCTCGATCGGCTGGGGCTCGATGCGGCCACGCTGCCGGCGCAGCACGACCGTGCGCGATGGCCCGAATTGCGCGAGCACCTGGCGCAGGCATTTCGCCGCCGCACGCGCGACGACTGGTGCCGTGTGTTCGACGGCGTCGACGCGTGTTTCGCGCCGGTGCTGAGCTTCGCAGAGTCGCGCGTGCACGCGCACAACCTTGCGCGCGGCCGCACCGTGTCCATCGGCGGTGTCGAGCAACCCGCCGCCGCACCCCTGTTCGGCCGCACCCCCGGTGCCGTGCGCCACGGCCCACCGGCGCGGGGTTCGATGGGGCGCACGGCGCTCACGGATTGGGGATTTGCGCCAACCGAGATCGACGGCCTGATCGCGCTCGGCCTGGGCCTGGCAGACTAGGGCCTGTTCACACTACGGACGGCAGTGCGAACGGGGTGAGCTGCCCCTGCGAACCGACGGCGCTGCGCGAGTCGCGATCCGCCGCCACCTTCTTCGACACCGGACCTTGCCTCAATGGGCTCCTTGAGCGAGCGCTGGGGCGCTGAGGATGCTCGAGAACTTGCGCCGGTAGGCGGCGGGCGTCAGGCCGACTTCACGCTTGAACAAGCGACGAAAGAAAGTGGGGTCTTCGTAGCCGACCTGGTAGGCCACATCATCCAGGCCGCTGGCCTCCTGCTCGATGATCCGCTTGGCCTTCTCGATCCGAAGGGCCTGCACGTAGTCCATCGGCAGGAAACCGGTCGCAGCGCGAAACCGCCGCGTGAACGTGCGCCGGGTGAGCCCGGCGCGCTGGGTCATGGTCTCCACCGGATGGGCCTGGGCATAGTGCTCGGCGATCCATTCCTGGCTGAGCTTGATGGTCTGGTCTTCGCCCTGGATCTTCATTCCCATGTCGGCGAAGGGCAGCTGGCCGTCTTCGTGGCCCGAGAGCAGGTAGACCTTGGCCGTCTGCAGCGCATGCTCCGGGCTGCAATAGCGGCTGATCAGCCGCAGCGCCAGCTCCTGCCATGCCGTGACGCCGCCCGCGGTGATCACGCCCTCAGCCTCGCTGTCCAGGCGCAGGATCGAGTCGGCGCAGTAGTTCACCTTGGGGTACTGCCGGCGGAACAGCTCGCGATAGGCCCAGTGCCCGGCGCACTGGCGTCCATCGAGCAGGCCCGCCTCGGCCAGCACGAGCGAGCCCGAACACACCGAGCCGATCAGCGCGCCCTGGGCGTGCATGCGCCGCAGCCAGGCGATCTCTGCGCCGTAGCGCCCGCGCGGCGCGGTGTCGATCGGCGTGTACATGTCGCAGACCACCGCAGCGTCGACGCGGTCGAGGTCGCCGATCGCCGCGTGGGGCTCGATCAGGATGTTGCCGAAGCAGCGGAAGGGCTGGGCGTTGGCCGCCACGATCCGGATGTCGAGCAGCGGCTCGCCCACATGACGGCCCGTCATGTCGGCGTACCCCGCGCCGACGGAAGCCAGTACGTCGTAGAGACCGAAGAGCACCGAGGGCGTCGTCTCTGGCGCGGCGAGCAGGGCGATCTTCGGCTTGATGTTCTGCGTCATGGGTTCAGCCTGCCTGATGAGTGGTGTCGTATTCGACCCGATCTTGTACCAATCGGCTCTTCTCGTCATCCTTGGTCAAGGCTACGGTTCAGCACACGGCAACTTCGCCGGCCGCCACAGGGAGACGCTCGATGAACACCCCCTTGAACTGGAACCGCCGCTGCTTCGCCACCGCGATCGCTGCTCTTGTCCTTGTCACTGCCTCTCTTGTCACCGCTTGCGGCGGCGGTGGCGACGATGGCCGCGCATCGACCGCTGGCACCCGTGCGACTGCGCTGAACGCTGCGCGCAGCCCCGGCAACAAGCCCCAGGGCTCCGTCGTCGTCACGGACTACGCGACCGGCCTCACCAGCCCTCGCGGTCTGGCCTTCGGTCCGGACGGCGATCTCTATGTGGCGGAAGCCGGCACGGGCGGCACGCTGGCCCCGCTGGGCACGGCCGACTGCCCGACCCACATCAACATCTACAGCCCGTATACCGCCGGCTACAGCGGCCGCGTGCTGCGGCTGAAGCCTGACGGCAAGAAGGTAGTGGTTGCCGACCGCCTGCCCAGCATGACCGACGCCTATGGTGGCAACTATGGCCCCACCGATCTGGCCTTCGTCAACGGCACGCTCTACGTGTTGATCGAGATGGGCGGCTGCTCGCACGGCCTGCCCGGCAGCGACGCCGCGATCCTCCGCATCAACCCGAATGGCTCGACAACCCAGGTCGCGAACCTCAGCGCCTGGCTCGCGGCCAACCCACCGTACTTCATCAAGGACACGAACCCGGCCACCACAGACCTCGAGCCCGGCGGCGTGTTCCACTCGATGGTCAACCACCGCGACGAGCTCTACGTGGTCGAAACGAACCGCGGCATGTTGGTGAAGGTCAACCCGGCGACCGGGGCCATCGGTCTGGCCTACGACATGTCGCGCGACAAGGCGGAACACAACCCGATCGTGATGACGCAGGATCGCGGCAGGTTCTATGTCGGCACTTTTGGCGAAGACGGTGGGCCGTCCGAACTGGCGGTGTTCAAGAACGGCTTCGCGGGCTACACGCTGCCCTTCAAGTCACGCAATCCGATCGTCGGGCTGGCGTGGCGACGCGAGAGCCTGTACGCCGTCGAGATTTTCCCGTACGACGACCCGTGGACGCCGGCCAACGCGAATTTGGTGTCGTTCAACCCGGCGACGGGCGAGCGCAAGGAGCTTGCCGTGAAGTTTGCCAGCCTGCCCAACGGACTGGTGGTCGGGCCCGATGGGGCGCTCTACACATCCAACTTCGCGCTCAGCGCGACGCCTGGGGATGGTGGCGTGTTGCGCATCGAGTTGCCGCGTGACGCCGCGAGCAGGTCCGACACAGAAGGCGCTCGATGAATCTGGTCGAACGACTCGCGACACTTCGGTCCCGGCTGTCAGGCGATCTGCTCGCACCGGGAGACGATGGTTACGACGCGGCCCGGTCGGTCTGGAACGGCATGATCGACCGCCGCCCCTTGGCCATCAGCCGCTGCAGGTCGGTTGAGGACGTCATCGCCTCTGTGAGGTTCGCCGGGGAGCAAGGCCTGCCGGTGTCGATCCGCGGCGGCGGACACCATGTGGCTGGTCATGCCGTGGGCGAAGGCGCGCTCATGATCGACCTGTCGCTCATGCGCGGCGTCGAAGTGCACGTCGGCCGGCAAACCGCAACGGTCCAGGGCGGCGCGCTGTGGGCCGATGTGGATGCGGCAACACAAGCGCATGGGCTGGCCACGCCGGGCGGGTTGATCTCGGAAACCGGCGTCGCCGGCCTCACACTGAGTGGCGGCGTCGGCTGGCTGCGCAGCGCGCATGGCCTCTCGATCGACAACCTTTTGGCCGCCGACATCGTCACCGCAGACGGCACGCTGACCCGGGCCAGCGCAACGGAGAACGCCGACCTGTTCTGGGCCGTGCGCGGCGGTGGCGGCAACTTCGGCGTCGTCGTGAGCTTCGAGTTCCTGCTGCACCCGGTCGGGCCGACGGTGATGTTCGCGGCCCCGATCTACCCCTTGTCGGCGGGCGCGAGGCCGATCCGGTTCTGGCGCGACTTTCTGGCCGACAAGAGCGATGTGGTCGGTTCCCTCTGCGAGTTCTCCACGGTGGCGGCCAGTGCCGACTATCCAGAGGCGTACTGGGGCACCCAGTGCTACACGCTGGCCGCCGTCTACGCCGGCGCGGCCGCCGAGGGCGAGCGCGTGCTGCAACCGCTGCGCGAACTCGGCCCGATGGTCACCGACTTCTCCGGCCAGATGCTGTACTGCGATGTGCAGAAGCTCTTCGACCCCTTGTATCCCGCGGGGGAGTACCGCTGCTACTGGAAGAGCCACCTGCTGACGCGACTGACCGATCAGGCCATCGACGAAGCGCTCGAGAATGCCGCCGCATCGCCGTCCGACAAGTCGATCAGTTCGCTCTGGAACTTCGGCGGCGCGACCGCGGCGGTCTCGGCCGAGGCCACGGCCTTCGGCGACCGGTCCTTCGGCTGGATGTACTCGCTCGATTCGGTGTGGCGCGAAGCGGCCGATGACGAACGCGTCATGGGCTGGACCCGCGCCGCCTGGCAGCGCGCCCGACGCCACGCGCACGAGGGCCGGCTGTACCTCAACTTCGCGGGGCAAGACGCAGACAGCGACGAGCTGACGCGCAACGCCCTCGGCACGCACTACCGCCGCCTGGCCCAGATCAAGAAGCGCTACGACCCGCGCAACCTGTTCCGCTTCAATCAGAACATCAAGCCCGAGTGATGCCAGCTGCCGCTCCAAGCTCTCAGGGCGCCGACGGGTCGCTGCGCAGGCCAGTCGACGACCGGCTGTTGCGCTGGATCGCTCGCCTGTTCCGCATCGCCACCTGGGTCGGCCTCGGCGCCTTCGGCAGCTACATCGTGCTGCGGGCAACAGGCGCCACGCTCAGGAACTTCGGGCAGTGGCAGGCCCTGCTGTCGGGTCGTCCATTGGCCACGGCATCGGCCTGGATCGCCAACATCGGCATCGGCATGCACTTCGTGATGGGTGCGGTGCTGGTGCTGGCCTGGCCGATCCTGCTGTCGGCGCGCATTCGCGCCCGCCACCGCGCCGTGCACCGCTGGACGGGCCGGGTCTACGTCAGCGCGGGCTTCCTCGCCGGCACCGGTGGCCTGTCCTACATCCTCACCCACGGCACCGAAAGCCGCGCCGCCGCCATCGCGTTCAGCCTCTGGGGTGCCGTCATGATGTTCTGCGCGATCAAGGCCTATCTGCATGCGCGCGCGAAGCGCTTCGACCTGCATCGCGCGTGGGCTATCCGCCTGTTCGCCACCGTGCTGGGCGCCTGGCTGTTCGACATCGAGATTCAGGCGTGGAAGGACCTGGCGGGCGGCATCGGCATGGCCGCGGATGGCATCAGCGGCCCGGTCGACCTGGTGCTGCTGTACCTGTTCTTCGTGCCCAACCTGCTGGTCACCGAGTTCTTCATCCGCAACCTGCACCGGCAACCCGTGTTGGCTGGCCGCCTGCGATGGCCGGCCGTGACGGTGCTCGCCAGCGCGGCCTTGGTCTTTGCCTTCGCCATCGTCATGGCCAGTGCCACGCGCGCGGGGAAGTTCGGGGAGCACCTGCTGTCGTTGCTGGGCGCATAGGCGCTGGTAGCCCTCGCCCCGCTCTTCCCGGTTGCCAACGCGAGCCTCTCAGTGGCAGCCGACTGATCAGTGCTGCGCACACAGGAAAGATGACGGCCTTACAGCGACTACCCCACTTCATCGGCACGGTCCTTTCGGGCAGCAGCTGCGGGGCCGGTCAATTGCCGAGTCATCGGTAGGGCCAGTTTCTGCCCTCGCACGCGATTGACATAAAGCCCTTAACCTTTGCAAAGGGAATGCGGTCATGCCTTGCCCCGACGTTCTTGAGCGGCAGGTTGACTGGTACCGCGCCGCTCTGACCATGCCGAGATCAAATCCAGTGCTTGACGACTGTCCTACCTCCAGGATCATTGAAATGGCCTGGGATGACAAGACGCCCTTCGACGCAATCCGTGTTCAGTTTGCACTGAGCGACGCCGCAGTGATGGCGTTGATGCGGCGTGAGCTGAAACCGTCCTCATACCGGCGATGGAGGCAGCGGGTACGCGGCCGGACGTCGAAACATGCTGCGTTGCACGTGATGGAGCGAGTGTGACCTTCAAACACCACTGGCGCGCCGGCTGCCCCGCAAGCCGTGGTTCCCACCGCATCAATGCCTTGAAGGGTTCGTGATGAAGTTTTCGGTCTTACGAGAGTACAGCTTGGCTGTCTTGCTGCTGGCAAGCAGCGCTGTTTTGGCGCAGCCGACTGCGTTTGCCGAGCGCTACACCGCTGTGCCAGCCAGCGCCGATGGCATAGGCAAGCGGTACATGGGGCGCGAAATTTCGGCAGTGATGGGCTGGCAAGGGGCGGCGTGGCTCGAGCGGGAAGAACGCGGCCGCGAGGAGCGCACCGATCTGCTCCTGGTTGCCCTGGCGCTGCAGCCAGGCATGGTGGTGGCCGACATCGGAGCGGGCACGGGTTACCTGTCGCGCCGCATGGCTCCGGCGGTGATGCCTGGAGGAAAGGTCTGGGCAGTCGATGTGCAGCCCGAGATGATCAGCCTGCTGCAGGCGGGTGCGAAGCGCAGCGGGTTGACGCAGATCGAGGCGCGGCTTGGCGCGGTCGACGACATCAGGTTGCCTGCTGCCTCAGTCGACATGGCCATCATGGTCGATGTCTATCACGAGCTGTCACAGCCGTACGAGGTCATGACCAGCGTGATGAAGGCACTGAAGCCTGGCGGCCGTGTCGTCTTCGTCGAATACAAGGCCGAGGATCCGCGCGTGCCCATCAAACCGCTGCACAAGATGAGCGAGGCGCAGATCAAGCGCGAGGCCGCTCTGTTCGCACTGGACTGGGAGCGCACGGTGAACACGCTGCCCTGGCAGCACGTGGTGGTTTTCCGCAAGCGGGGCTGAGGGCCGCGCTGCGTCGTCACCCATGATCCTTTCAACCGCATACGCGACGCCATGATCTTGTCCTTAGCTGTCCTGAGTACGGCCCTGTTGTTCGGGGGCATGACGCTGTATTCCTTCGGTTTCGCTGCCTTCCTCTTTTCGACCTTGCCGGCCAAGACCGCGGGAGAGACGCTGCGTCGCGCTTTTCCCTGGTTCTACGCGTTCGTCATCGCCACCGCGGTTGCCGCCGCCTTGCTGTGGTGGCCCCGTAACCCCGTGTTCGCCGCAGTCATGGCGGCGGTGGCCATGACCACCGTGCCGGTGCGGCAAGTCTTGATGCCAGCGATCAATCGAGCCACCGACGCCGGCCTGCGCCGACGCTTCAAGTGGCTGCACGGGCTGTCCGTGGTGGTCACGCTCGGACACATCGCTGCCACCGGGTGGCTGCTGACGAAGTTGGCCTGACCGCCACACTGGCTGCTTCCTGCCCTGTCCCACCCGCCGTTAGCGCATCAGTCTGGGCATGTCACGCCGCAATTCACCCAATGACATCGCCGACCTGGGCGAGCTCAGCGGCCTGAGCGACTCTGTTTTCGACAAGCGCCAGGGTCAACGGGCGGCGGCCAAGAAGCACCGGCGCAACCGCCACTACGAGAAGCAGTTCATCCGCAACACCCTGGCCCATCCGCTGCAGGTGGAAGGCGCGGGGAGCGACGGTGTCGACCTGGTCGTAGCGCCCAACAGCCCACCGCAGCACGGGGACGAGGTTTGACCCCGGCGCAAGCACCCGCCGTCGTTTGCCCACTGTGCGACCGGGAGATCCCGCCCGCGCAGCGTGACCTGCATCACTTGGTACCCAAGAGTAAAGGCGGGCGCCAGGCCAGGTACCTCCACCGCGTGTGCCACCGCCAGGTGCATGCGCTGCTGACCGAGGCTGAGCTGGCACGCCAGTACGCCACTGTGGATGCGCTGTTGCAGCATCCCGGAGTGCAAGCCTTCGTGGCCTGGGTGAAGACAAGACCTGAGGACTTCTTCGTGCGCACCTGCAAAAGCGCGCGGCTCCGCAAGGGCAAACGGTAGCGCTGATGGGGTCACGCAGCGACAGCGCGGGTGTGGGCTGTCTCGCCGTTCAGCCCGCGGCGGGCGGCGCACCGTCCGCGCTCCAGTACGGCTTGCCAGACGGCCTGGCTGGGCTGCAACGGCGGGATGCTGACGGCCAGCGCGTTCAGTGGCTCACTCCAGGCCACGCTCTGGCGCGCCTCACGAGAAGTGGCCACCAGCTTGGCAAAACGGCGCCGTGCAGCACCGTGCAGCGTGCCAAGGGCGTAGCTGCGCGCCAAGTGGTCCAGCAGGGCTGTACGGAGGTAGTTCATGTCGACAACTCTCGCGCTGCGCGCAGGCAGTCACGCAGCTGTTGCAGCGAGCGCAGGGTGTCGGCC
>JANNFB010000014.1:0-2001 GCA_031379365.1 Burkholderiales bacterium | reverse complement strand
GCACGCGGCGAGCGCCTGCCCGCGCGCGCGGCCGCGGCGCCGGCCCAGGGCTCGATGGCGGCGGCGTTTGGGCGCTTGCGGGGCAAGGGTTGAGCGATGCGGTGCCGGGTGGCGCGACGCGTGCCCCCGCAACGGGCGGGCGGACGTTGCAGTGGGGTCGTTCGGCCAGTACGATCACTCGAATCGTGGTTGCCATAAACAACATGGTCGCCCAGCTTCACTGTTCGCTAGACCAACTTTGCGACTGACGAAACCGCCTTGCGCCACGCCGGCGCACGCAAGCCACTCAGCAACCTGACCGGGAAGATCAACATGCCGATCGTGCGCTACTTGGTCAATGACGTGGACGAGTCACTGCCGTTCTACAAGGCTCTTGGATTCAAGCTGGCTGATCGCTGGGGCCCGCCGTTTGCCATCGTCAAGAGGAAGTCACTTTCCGTTTGGCTGAGCGGCCCGGGTACCTCAGCACGCAAGAAGATGAAGAATGGTTCTGTGCCTGAGCCCGGGGGATGGAACAGACTTGTGATTGAGGTCAGAGACATCGAGGCGACAGTGGCTGAACCAACAGCCCTCGGTACCAAGTTCCGGAGCAAGCCCATCAAAGGCCCAGGTGGCAAGCAAGTGCTCGTCGAAGACCCTTCAGGCAAACCCATAGACTCTTCGAGCCACGCGCCGAGCCCGAGTGAGGCCTAAGACCCGTCGGTCGAACTGAGGGCCAACGGCAGGCCGCCGTGCCCGGCCAGTGGCGTGCTCCGGCCGCTACGCCTTGAACGGGTTGAGCAGCGGAACGCCGAAGGCTTTGAAGTCGGCCAGATTTCGGGTGACGACCGTCAAGCCGTGGATCTTGGCTGTCGCGGCAATCATGGCGTCCTCGTAAACCGTGTCAGACTTACGGTGCATCAGTTGCGCCCAGCTCCGAAAGGCCGCTGCATCCATCGGCAGCACGTTGTACGAGGCGGCCACCGATTCCAGCCACGCCTCGATTTCCAATGCCTTCGCCTCGTCCTGCTCGCGCGTCATTTCGATGCCGGCCTGAATCTCACCGATGGTTACCGCGGAAAGGTGAAGCTGCGTGTCGTCAAGCGCCTCAAACCAAGCCAGCACCGCACCGTGAGGCTTCGGCTTGCGCAACTCGGAAACGACATTGGTGTCCAGCAAGTACATCGAGCTCACCTTGCAGGAGTCGGGGTGCGCCTGCGGGCTTGACCTCGACTCGGAAGAACAAGATTGACGCGCCCCTGCTCGGAGAGCAGGAGTTGCTTGAGCGAGGGCCGCGCCGCAGCCTTCAGGCGCCGCCACTCGTCCACCGGAACCAGCACCGCGGCCTCGGACCCTCTCTTGGTCACCATCTGAGGCCCCTCTGCCAAGCAAGTCTCAAGGAACTCGCTGAATCGCGCCTTGGCGTCTTGAATGGGCCATGTCTGCATAGCGTCTCTCGAAATGACTAGTGTGCTGACCAGTTTAACATCGGTCCGCTCCGCTTCGCCCCTTGCGCGCGCTGATCGCGCCGACACGGTGTGACAGCCGCGCTGCAAGTGCATGCGGGGCCGCGCGCGCGGGCCCATCTGCGCGAGCGTGGCCTGAGCGCGGCCGACGTGCGCGTGATCCCGGCCGCCGCGGGTGGGCCCAAGGGCCTGGTTCTGAATCCGCTCGACCGTTTCATCTTCGGCCACTGGTTGAAGGACGGCGCACAAACGGTCCACCTGCTCGGCGCCTCCATCGGCGCCTGGCGCATGGCCAGTGCTTGCCTGGCTGATCCCGACGCGGCCTTGGCGCAACTGGCTGCTGACTACATCGCGCAGGACTATCCGCACGCGCCGGGCAAGGCACCGACCTCGCGCGACGTCAGCGCCATGTTCGGGGCGCGCATCGACGAGCGCTTCGGGCAGCGCGGCGGCGAGATCCTCACCCAGGCGCACTACCGCCTGCATGTGATCACCAGCCGCGGCCGCCACGTTTTGCGGCGCGATGGGCCCGTGCGCACACCGCTGGGCTACGCCG
>JANNFB010000296.1:0-3327 GCA_031379365.1 Burkholderiales bacterium | reverse complement strand
CCTGCGCCAGGCTCTCGCGGCGGATGCGCAGGGGCATGGCCACGTTGTCCAGGGCGCTGAACTCGGGCAGCAGGTGGTGGAACTGGTAGACGAAGCCCAGGTGCTGGTTGCGCCAGCGGCCCTGTTCGGCCGCGCCCATCGTGCTCATCTCGCGCCCGGCCAGTTGCACGCTGCCGGCGCTGGGTGCGTCCAGGCCACCGAGCAAGTGCAGCAGGGTGCTCTTGCCCGAACCCGAGGCGCCGACGATGGCCACGGTTTCGCCGCGCGCAATGCTGAAGTCCACGCCGCGCAGCACCTCGACATCCAGGTCGCCTTCCGCGAAACGCTTGCGCAGGCCGTTGCAGGACAGCACTGCCTCAGGCCAGCGCAGGGCCGCTCCCACGCGGCCTGAGTTCCCCCCGGGGGACGCAAGCGAAGCGAGCGGGGGGCTGTCATCACTCATATCGCAGCGCCTCGGCCGGGTTGACGCGGCTGGCGCGCCAGCTCGGGTAAATCGTCGCCACGAAGGCCAGCACCAGGGAGATCAGCACCACGGGCACGATGTCGCCCCACTGCGGATCGCTCGGCAGGCGGCTGATGACATAGATGCTGGCCGGCAGGAAGCTGGTGGACAGCAGGCGTTCCAGCGCCGGCACCAGGGTGCCGATGTTGAAGGCGATGAGCAGGCCGAAAGCCACACCGCCCAGGGTGCCGGCAATGCCCGCCGTGGCGCCCTGGATCATGAAGATGCGCATGATCGCGCCGGGGCTGGCGCCGAGCGTGCGCAGGATGGCGATGTCGGCGCGCTTGTCGGTCACTGTCATCACCAGGGTGCTGACCAGGTTGAACGCCGCCACCGCCACGATCAGCGTCAGGATGATGAACATCAGCCGCTTCTCGAGTTGCACGGCGTCGAACCAGTTGCGATTGGTGCGGGTCCAGTCGCGCACGCTGATGCTCACCGGCAAGGCACGCGCCATCTGCGCCGCGGCGCCGCGTGCCAGCTGGGCATCGGTGAGCTTCAACTGCACGCCGGTCGCACCTTCCACGCGCAGCAGGCGCGCGGCGTCGTCGAGGTGGATCAAGGCCAGCGCGCTGTCGTACTCGTAATGCCCGGCCTCGAAAGTGCCGGCCACCGTGAACTGCTTCAGCCGCGGCACGATGCCGGCCGGTGTGACCTGGCCGCCCGGGGTGACGACAGTGATCTTGTCGCCCTCGCGCACGCCGAGCCCGCGCGCCAGCTCGATGCCGAGCACGATGTTCCACTCGCCCGGCTTCAGTTTGGAGAAGGTGCTGGCCTGCAGTTGCGCGGCCAGCGGCGTGACGCTGGCCTCTTCCGCCGGCGAGATGCCGCGCAGCATGGCCCCGCGCATGTCTTCGCCGCGCGCGATCAGCACCTGGGACGAAACAAAGGGCGCCGCGCCCAGCACCAAGCCCGGTGCCGCTGCGCGCGCCTGCTCGGCCGTGGCACGCCAGTCGGCCAACGCCGCGCCCTGAGCGTCGAACAGCTCGACATGCGCGATCACGCTGAGCATGCGGTCGCGCACTTCCTTCTGGAAGCCGTTCATCACCGACAGCACGATGATGAGTGCAGCGACGCCGAGCGCAATCCCCAGCATCGACACGCCCGAGATGAAAGAGATGAAGCCGTTGCGCCGACCGCTGCGCCCGGCGCGCGTGTAGCGCCAGCCGACCTGCCACTCGTATGGGATGTTCATTGCGCGGTGATGCTACCCGAGGCCTCGTCCGCACCTGCCTCGGATAATCGAGCCATGCACCTGATCCTGCCCTTTGCGGCGCCCTTGGCCGACGCCGCACGCGCCGCGCTGCCGACGCTGGCGCTGCCGATGCTCGAGCGCCTGCTGGCCGGCTGGCGCGTGGTGCAACGCGACGGCGGCGACGAAGACAGCCTGTCGATGCCTCACGAACGCGCCTGGGCTGCCGCCCTTGGCTGGCGCGCCCCAGACGGTGCCCTGCCCTGGGCCGCGCGCCAGGCGGCGCTCGACGGCCTCGACCTGGGTGCGTCGGTCTGGGGTGAGCTGACCCCTGTTCACTGGCGCATCGGCAGCGACGGCGTGCACCTGGTGGACCCGGCGGCGCTGGCCCTGTCCGAATCCGATTCGCGCGCGCTGCTGGCCGCCGTGCAGCCCTTGTTTGCGGGCGAGGGCTACACGCTGCTTTGGGGTGCGCCGCTGCGCTGGTACGCAGCCCACCCCAGCTTGCAAGGCCTGGCCACAGCCTCGATCGAACGCGCCATCGGCCGCAACATCGATCGCTGGCTGCCGCGCGACGCCGCCGGGAAGGGCCTGCGACGGCTGCAGAACGAGGTGCAGATGCTGCTGCACGACCATCCGCTCAACGACGCCCGCGAAGCGGCCGGCGCACTGCCGGTGAACTCCTTCTGGCTCAGCGGCTGCGGCGTGCGGCAGCCCGAGCTCGCCAATGCGGTGCAGCTCGATGCGCGCCTGCGCGGCCCGGCCCTGCAAGGCGACTGGGCTGCGTGGTGCCAGGCCTGGCAGGCCCTCGACGCCGACTCCCTATCGCCCCTGCTGGCGGCGGCCGCGCGCGGCGAGCCCGTGCGCCTGACCCTGTGCGGCGAGCGCAGCAGCGTTACCCTGGCGCCGCAGGCACTGCCCTGGTGGCGGCGCGTGGTCGAATCGCTGTCCACGGCCCCGTCGCGTGCGGCCCCTTTGCTGGAGTCCCTCTGAACCCCGCCCCATTGATCGAGACCCGCGACGCACCGCCGCGCACCGTGTTCGCGCTGGAGCAGGCCGGCGTGCACCCGTTGCTGGCGCGCCTGTTCGCCGGCCGCGGCGTGACACGCGCCGACGAACTCGACGACACCCTGGCCCATCTATTGCCGCCGGCCACGCTGCAAGGCAGCGCCGCGGCCGCCGCACTGCTGGCCGACAGCATCGCCGCGCAGCACATCATCTGCGTGGTGGCGGACTACGACTGCGACGGCGCCACCGCCTGCGCTGTGGCCCTGCGTGGGCTGGCCCTGCTCGGCGCCGCGCCCGGCACGCTGCACTATGTGGTGCCGGACCGCACGGTGCACGGCTACGGCCTGACGCCCGCGATCGTCGATCTGGCGCTGGCCAAGAACCCGCAGCTGCTGGTGACGGTGGACAACGGCATCGCCAGCTTCGACGGTGTGGCCCACGCCCGCGCGCAGGGTGTGGCCGTGCTCGTCACCGACCATCACCTGCCCGCCTTGATACAGGGCGCGGTGGCGCTGCCCGACGCCAACGTCATCGTCAACCCGAACGCGCCGGGCGACGGCTTCGCCAGCAAGGCCCTGGCTGGCGTCGGCGTGATGTTCTACGTGCTGCTGGCGCTGCGCGCCGA
>JANNFB010000276.1:0-10469 GCA_031379365.1 Burkholderiales bacterium | reverse complement strand
CGATGAATGGTTGGCGGTGTCGCGGCGCCAGCTGGCGGCGGTGCGCGAGGTTTTGGCCGCGTCTGGCCCCTGAGCTCACGGGTCGCCAGGCGCTCAGGCGCCTCGCTTCAGGCGATCGATCTCCCGCTGCATCGACGCCGTCAGTTGCCCATAGAGGCGCAACTGCTCGCTCAGCGCACGCAGGCGGTTGGCGATGATGGAGGCCACTTCGGCGAGCACCTTGGCCGCCACCTGCGGCTGCTGGGCCATGAGCTGGTCCAGGCCTTGGCGTGACAAGCCGGCGGCCTGCACGGCCGAGATCGCAGTGCATTCGGTCGAGCGCGGCTCGCCATCGAGCAGCGACATCTCGCCCAGCAGGGAACCCGCGCCAAGGGATGAGATGGGCACGGCCTCGCTCGGGTGACCGGGCTCGGCGGTCTCGACCGCGACTTCACCCGACAGCACCAGCAGCATGTAGCCGGTGGCCGCCGCGTCGTACTCGCGCAGCAGGGTGGCTCCCTTGGGGTAGTCGAGCAGTTGCATGTGGCCGACGACGCAACGCGCCTCGGCCTCCGAGAGCCCAAGCAGGGCCGGCGGCTTGCGCAACAACTCGGCCGCCAGCAGCGCCAGCTCCGGGAAGCGCTCGATCGATCGAGGGTGAAAGGCAGCCGGGGCGTTGGGGTCGGTCGGGTTCATCGCGAGGCCATGCGTGTCAGGGCAGGCGCCGAGTGTGCCTGTTTCGCGGCGCCGCGCCACCCCGAACCCGAGCGTCCGGCGTCAGCCCGTGTTGCGCAGGCCCGCCGCAATGCCGTTGATCGAGATGTGGATGCCGCGCTGCACGCGCGCGTTCGCCGGGTCACCCGCCTTCTGTTGGCGATAGCGGCGCATCAACTCGACCTGCAGGTGGTTGAGCGGATCCAGGTAGGGGAACCGGTGCTCGATGGAGCGAGCCAGCGCCGCGTTCGAAGCCAGGCGGTGGGGCTCGCCCGTGATCAGCGACAGCATGTCGCCGGCCTTGCCCCATTCGGCCTGGATCGCCGCGAAGATGCGTTTGGCCAGGTGCTTGTCTTCAACCAGTTCGACGTAGCGCGCGGCGATGCGCAAATCGCTCTTGGCCAGCACCATGTCGAGGTTGGACATCAGGGTGCGAAAGAAGGGCCACTGGCGGTACATCTTCTGCAGTAGCGCCAGCCGGGTCTTGCGCTGACTCACGCTGCCGCTGCCCAGCCACTGCTCGATGGCGCTGCCAAAGCCGGCCCAGCCCGGCAGCGCAACCCGGCACTGGCCCCAGCTGAAGCTCCAGGGAATGGCGCGCAAGTCTTCGATGCGGCGATTCGCCTTGCGCGATGCGGGGCGCGAGCCGATGTTCAGCTCCGCAATCTCGCGGATCGGTGTGGCTTCGAAGAAGTACTCGGTGAAGCCCGCCGTCTCGTAGACCAGCTTGCGGTAGGCGCCGAAACTCATCTCGCTGATCTCGGCCGCGGCGTCGAGGAAGGCCTTCGGGGCGCTCTTCGTCGGGTGCAGCAGCGTGGCCTCGAGCGTGGCCGCCACGAGCGTCTCCAGATTGCGCCGGCCGATCTCCGGGTTGGCGTACTTCGAGGCGATGACTTCGCCCTGCTCCGTCAGGCGAATCTGGCCATTCACGGTGCCCGGCGGTTGCGCCAGGATGGCCTCGTAGCTGGGCCCGCCGCCACGGCCGACGGTGCCGCCGCGGCCGTGGAACAGGCGCAGCGCCAGGCCGTGCTCGCGCTTGAGTGGCTCGAACAGCGAGACCAGCGCGGTCTCGGCGCGGTACAGCTCCCAGTTGCTGGTGAAGAAGCCGCCGTCCTTGTTGCTGTCGCTGTAGCCCAGCATGATGTCTTGCTCGGCATAGCTGCCCAGCTTGCTGCGCAGGATCATGGCCTGCACACCGGGCAGGGCGTAGTAGGCGCGCATGATCGGCTCGGCGTGGCGCAGGTCGGCAATGGTCTCGAACAGCGGCGAGACGATCAGTGCCGCCTGCGCATCCGTGTCCAGCGTGCCCTTCATCAACCCGCATTCCTTTTGCAGCAACAACACCTCTAGAAGATCACTGACGTCTTCGGTGTGCGAGATGATGTAGTGGCGGATCGCGTGGCGACCGTAGCGTGCCAAGGAGGTGCGCGCGGCCTCGAACACCGCCAGTTCGCCCTGCGTGCGCGGGCTGTAGCTGTGGCCGATGACGCGCAGCGGACGGGCATCGTTGAGCAGCGCCAGCAGCTGCGCGCGCCGCGCCGTCTCGTCCAGCGCCAGGTAGTCGGGCTCGATGCGCGCTGCTTGCAGCAACTCGGCCACCACGGCCTCGTGCTGGTCGGAGCTTTGGCGCAGATCCACCGTGGCCAGATGAAAGCCGAACACCTGCACAGCGCGCATCAATGGGGCCAGGCGCGGCGCGATCAAGGCCTGGGCATGGTGATGGCGCAGCGAGGCCTCGACCGTGCGCAGGTCGACCAGCAAGTCCTCGGCGCTGGCATAGGGGTCTTGCGGCGCCACCGCGTGGCGCAGGGCTTCGGTGCCCGTGAGTTGATGCAAAGTGGCGGCCAGGCGCGCATAGACACCGATCAGCGCACGCCGATAGGGTTCGTCTTCGCGGTGTGGGTTGCGGTCGGGCGAGCGATGCGCCAATGCCAACATTTCGGCCGTTACCGGGGCCAGGGTCTGCGATATCGACAGCTCGGCGCCGAGCGCGTGCACTTCCGTGAGGTAGAAGCGCAGCGCGACCTCGGCCTGCCGCGCCAACGCCAACTCGAGCGTCGGGGCCCCGACGTTCGGGTTGCCATCGCGGTCGCCGCCGATCCAGTGGCCCATGCGCAGGAAAGGCGCCACCTCGTGGCCATGCAGCGCGCGCTCGAGGTCGCGGTACAGGCGCGGCACCTGGCGCAAGAAAGTCGCCTGGTAGTAGGACAGCGCATTCTCGATCTCGTCGGCCACCGTCAGCTTGGCGGTGCGCAGCATGCGTGTCTGCCACAACTGGGTCACGCGCGCGCGCAGCGAGCCCTCGTTGTCGGCCAGGTCGCCGTCGGTGCGCAGGTCATCGCGATGGCCGACCAGTTCGGCCACGGCACGCTCCGCATCGAGGATGCTCTTGCGCTGCACTTCGGTCGGGTGGGCCGTGAGCACCGGCGAGACATAGGCCTGGGCCAGCATCTGAGCAATTTCGCTGGCGCGGATATCGGCCTGCCCCAGGCGCTCGAAGGCCATCGCCAGCGAGCCCTCCTGCAGATGCCCCTGCGACTCATGGTGCTCGCGCCGCCGCACGTGGTGGCGGTCTTCGGCAATGTTCGCCAGGTGGCTGAAGTAGCTGAAGGCGCGGATCACGCTGACCGTCTGGTCGCCCGACAGGTTCTTCAGCAGGCGATCGAGCACGCGGCCGGCCGAGGCGTCCTTCTTCAGCCGGTAGGCCACGGAGAGTTGGCGCACCCGCTCGATCAGCGCAAAAGCCTCGGCGCCCTCTTGTTCGCGGATCACATCGCCCAGGATGCGGCCGAGCAGGCGGATGTCGTCGACGAGCGGCCGATTCTTGGCCGCGGCGTCGTCGCTGCGCGCGGCGGTCGGGCGGCGCGATGAGGGCTTCGATCGGGCCATGACAAGCTCCTGGAGGCGGGTCGAGGTGTAACCTGGTTACGGATTCGGATGTTACCAATGGCCTGCCCCAGTTCGGGGCAGCGCGGATGGCGCAGCCAAGGCTGCTAGCGATAATCGTTCCATGCCTCTGCTCAAGCACCGCTCACTGACTATCGCCACGCGTGAGAGCCGCCTCGCGCTCTGGCAGGCCGAACATGTTCGCGACCTGCTCCAAGCCCGCTTCGGCATCGAGGTGAAGCTGCTGGGCATGACCACCCGCGGCGACCAGATCCTCGACCGCTCATTGTCCAAGGTGGGCGGCAAGGGCCTGTTCGTGAAAGAGCTCGAGACGGCGCTCGAAGACGGTCACGCCGACCTGGCCGTGCATTCGCTCAAAGACGTCCCGATGGACCTGCCGGCCGGTTTTGCGCTGGCCGCCGTGTTCGAGCGTGAAGACCCGCGCGACGCGTTGGTCTCGCCGCGCTTTGCCAGCCTGGCCGATCTGCCGCAGGGGGCCTGTGTCGGTACCTCCAGCCTGCGCCGGGTGGCCCAACTGAGCAACGTGCGGCCCGACCTGCGCATCGAGCCCCTGCGGGGCAACCTGGACACCCGTCTGCGCAAGCTCGACGAGGGCCAGTACGACGCCATCGTGCTGGCAGCCGCCGGGCTGGTGCGCCTGGGACTGTCGGCGCGCATCCGCATGCGCTTCGACGCGGCGCAGATGCTGCCGGCGGCGGGCCAGGGCGCCCTCGGCATCGAGGTCCGCGAGGACGATGCCGAACTGCGCGAGGCCATGGCCATGCTGGTTGACCGCCCCACCTGGCTGGCCGTGCATGCCGAACGTGCGGTCTCACGCGGCTTGGGCGGCAGCTGTTCGATGCCCCTGGCCGCCCACGCCCACTGGCGCGGCGAGGTGTTGCATCTCGACGCCGCGCTGGGCCATGCCGTCGTGCCCACCCGCGCCCTGCTGGCCACTCAGGTCCAGGGCCGGGTCGTCGACGCCGCCGCAGCCGAGGCGCTCGGCGCCCAAGCGGTGGCCTCCCTGCGCGCTGCCGGCGCAAACGAATACCTCTCAGCCTAGCGGCAGCCTCGGCGATGCCGCTGCGCCTGCTCGTCACCCGCCCGCAGCCGCAAGCTGACGCCTGGGTCGAGCGATTGCGGGCGCAGGGCATCGATGCGGCTGCCTTGCCGCTGCTGGCCGTCGACGCCGTGGTCGACCTCGACGAGCTGCACACGGCCTGGCGTGAGCTGCCGCGCTACGCGCTGGCGATGTTTGTCAGCCCGAACGCGGTGAGCCACTTCTTCGCCGCACGCCCTGCCGATGCGGCCGCCGCCGGGTGGCCGGCCGGCGTGCGCGCGGGCGCCACCGGGCCGGGCACTCTGCAGGCCCTGCTCCTGGCCGGTGTGCCGCGCGCGCTGTGTGTTGCGCCCCGCGCCGATGCCTCGCAGTTCGATTCGGCCGCGCTGTGGGCGCAGTTGCGTGCCGAGCCGTGGGCAGGCCGCGAGGTGCTGGTGCTGCGTGGCGACGGTGGCCGCGATGAGTTTGCCGAGCACTTGCGCAGCGCGGGCGCCGCTGTGCACTTCACGCAGGCCTACCGGCGCGGCCCGGCGCGGCCCACGGCTGCCGAGCAATCGATGTTGGCAGAGGCGCTCACCACGCCGGCGGTGCACCTCTGGTGGCTGTCGAGCACCGAAGCCATCGGCTACCTGCCACAACGGGCCCCGCGGGCCGATTGGCGTACGGCTTGGGCGTTGACGTCGCATCCTCGCATTGCCGAGCACGCACGCGCACTCGGTTTCGGCCGCGTTTTCGAGGCGCTGCCGACGCTGGAGGCGGTGTTGGCGGCGATGGGCGACATCGACGCCTGCCTACAATCGCGGCCACCTTGAACGCCCCGGCCCCCAGCGTCGCGCCCGCCCCCGCAGTCAGCGATGCCGCCACCTCACCCGCGCGCCCCGCCACCCGCTGGTGGCGGCTGGCGGCGCTGACGGCGCTGGCCTTGAGTGCGCTGGGCCTGGGCCTGGCATGGACCACCCAGCAACGCGTCAAGGCACTGGAACAGGAACTCGTGCGGCGCCAGGCCGACAGCCAGAACCAGGCGACGGAAGCCCGCACACTGGCGCGAGCGGCGCAAGACCTGGCGCGCGAGACGGCCGCCAAGGCGGCGCTGCTCGAGGCCCGTGTCGCCGAAGCCTCGATGCAACGCTCGCAGATCGAAGAGCTGCTGCAATCGGTGTCGCGCTCGCGGGACGAGAACGTCGTCGCCGACGTCGAAGCCGCGGTGCGGGTGGCGCTGCAACAGAGTGCGCTGACCGGCAGCGCCGAGCCCCTCGTGGCCACGCTCAAGCAAGCCGATGAGCGCCTGGCCCGCTACAACCAACCGCGCCTGGAGCGCGTGCGCCGCGCCGTCGGCCGCGATCTGGACCGCGTCAAGGCGCTCGGTGTGGTCGACATCTCCAGCCTCACGGTGCGGCTGGACGAAGCGGCGCGCCTGGTCGACGAGCTGCCGCTGCTGGCCATCGCAGACACGCGCAACAGGTCGGCCGCGGGGCCTGGCCGCCCCGCGGCGCCGAGCCACTCGGCCAGTGCCGCGGCGGCGTCCGCCAATGCGCCGGGCGCTGTCGACGCCCAAGCGGCACAAGCCGATTGGCGCGCCCGCGCAGTGCAGTGGTGGCAGGCCGGCAGCGGCCGTGTCGTCGAAGAGTTTCGCGGCCTGGTCCGGGTGACCCGGATCGACCACCCCGAGGCCATGCTGGTGGCTCCGGAGCAGCAGTTCTTCGTGCGCGAGAACCTGAAACTGCGCCTGCTCAATGCGCGCCTGGCGCTGCTGTCACGCCAATTCGAGATCGCTCAGTCGGACATTCGCGACGCCCAGGCCACGCTGGAACGCTATTTCGAACGCAACTCCAAGCGCGTGGTCGGCGTCGCCGACCTGCTGCGCCAGGTGTCGGCGCAGGCGCGCCAGACCGGTGTGCCGCGTCCAGACGAGACGCTGGCGGCGCTGGCGACCGCAGCCGCAGGGCGATGACTCGCTGCGAGGGGCTGTCATGCGCGGCGTGATCTGGCTGGTGCTGTTGTTCGTGGCGGCCGTGGTGGCTGCCACCACCCTCGGCCGCAACGATGGGCTGGTCAGCCTGTACTGGAGCGGCTGGCGGCTGGATGTATCGCTCAACTTGTTCGTGATCGCTCTCCTGCTGAGCTGCCTGGCCCTGTTGTTCGCGATGCGGGCGCTGCAATCCCTGGCCAGCCTGCCGGCACGGGCCCATGCATGGCGCGTGCAGCGCCGCGGGCTGGCCGCACAAGCCGCCTTGCGCGAAGCGCTCGCCGAGTACTTTGGCGCCCGCTACAGCCGCGCGCGCAAGGCGGCAGCACGCACCGTTGCGATCCATGACGCCACGCCGGAGTTGGTGGGCGACCTGCAGACCCGCACGCTGGCCCACTTGCTCTGGGCTGCCAGCCTGCACCGCCTTCAAGACCGCCCGCAGCGCGATCGCCAACTGAAGCAATTGCGGCGCCTGCGCCGCGCCGCCGGGCCGCTGCAGCGTGGCAACGATGACGGCGTTCCATTGCTGGCCACCGAGTGGGCCCTCGACGACCGCGACGCGCCGCGCGCCCTGGCATTGCTGGCCGAGCTGCCGCCGGGCGCCGCACGGCGCACGCAGGCGCTGCGCTTGCGGCTGCAGGCCCACCGGCTGGCACAGCAACCGGAAGAGGCGTTGCGCACCGCCCGCCTGTTGGCCAAGCACCAGGCCTTCTCGCCCGCAGCAGCGCAGAGCCTGCTGCGCTCGCTGGCTGGCGAGACACTGGGCAACGCGCGCGACGCCGAGCAGCTCGAGCGCGCCTGGCAGCAACTCGACAGCAGCGATCACGCCGACGCCATGGTCGCGGCGCGGGCCGCCCACCACGCGGCAGAACTCGGCGCCCACGATGTCGGTCGGCGCTGGCTGCTGCCGGCCTGGCAACGGCTGACCGAGCTCGGGCGGGACGAGCGCGAGGCCGTGTCCCAAGGTTTGATGCGCAACCTGCCCGGTCTGCCGGCGGAGTGGCTGCAGCGTATCGAGGCGGCCGAGCGGGCGTTGCCGGGCGACCCGGCGGTTCTGGCGGCCGTGGGCGGCGCCTACGCGGAGCGGCAACTCTGGGGCAAGGCGCGCGCGCCGCTGGAGAGGGCCGCATCGTCCCAGGCCTTGAACCCGACACTGCGCCGGGCTGCATGGCGGCGCCTGGCGGCGCTGGCCCGCGCCGAAGGCGATGAAGCCTGGGCCGCACGTTGCCACGAGGCCGGCATGGCACTGGGGTGACTGGCGCCGCTGATATACTTCGTGGCTGCGCGGCTGTAGCTCAGCTGGATAGAGTACTTGGCTACGAACCAAGGGGTCGTGGGTTCGATTCCTGCCAGCCGCACCAGAACTTTCGTTCTAGAACAGCAGCCCAGAGGCGCAAGCCTCTGGGCTGTTTTTCTTTGGCCGTGGCCCCGAGCCGGGCCGTCCAGCACCCGTCGCTGATCCAGGAGCCCGGCGCTTGAACAAGGCGTTCACTAAAGAGAGCGATGACACCGGCGACGACGACGACGGCCCGCCGGCCCTGCCGCCGCTGCCCTCCGGGGCCAAGAACTACCTCACTCCAGCGGGCTATGCACGTCTGCGCGCCGAGTTGTTGACCTTGCTGGACGACGAGCGGCCGAAGATCGTGGAAGTGGTCTCCTGGGCAGCCAAGAATGGCGACCGCTCCGAGAACGGCGACTACCTGTACGGCAAGAAGCGCCTGCGCGAAATCGACCGCCGCATCCGCTTCCTCACCAAACGCCTGGACATCGCCGAAGTGGCCGATCCTTCGGTGCACCACGGCAGCGACCAGGTCTTCTTCGGCGCCACCGTCACCTATGCCGACGAGACGGGCGAAGACCGCACGATCACCATCAAGGGCATCGACGAGGTCGAACACCTGGGCGGCGAAGTCAGCTGGATCTCACCCGTGGCGCGCGCGTTGCTGCGGGCACGGGTTGGCGACGAGGTGACGCTGTCCACGCCGCAGGGGCCGACGCGCTTGGAGGTCCTTGCGGTGAGCTACCCCGCGCCCCCCGGCACGTGAGCGGAAGTGGCACGGCCCGCCGAGTTGGCGGCGCCGCATTGCAACGCGCCCGTCAAAGCGGCCAGGCGTTTCACGCAGGAATCCGACGCGGGCCAACCGCTATGGTGCAGGCCGATCCCATACGGCATCATCGACCGCCCACCGCGGCCGACCGCCACCACCCCAGCCAGAGCCCACACCCATGACGACCCAGGAAGCCAAACGCGCCGAGTTGCGCCGCGCTGCGCTCGAATACCACGAGTTCCCGACGCCCGGCAAGATCGCCATCGCGGCGACCAAGCAGTTGGTCAACCAGCACGACCTCTCCCTGGCGTACTCGCCGGGCGTGGCGGCGGCCTGCGAAGAGATCGTCGCCGACGAGCGCAACGCGCACCGCTACACCGCGCGCGGCAACCTGGTGGCCGTCGTCACCAACGGCACCGCGGTACTGGGCCTGGGCAACATCGGTCCGCTGGCGGCCAAGCCGGTGATGGAAGGCAAGGCGGTCCTGTTCAAGAAGTTCGCCGGCATCGATGTCTTCGACCTCGAGATCGCCGAGAACAATCTCGACAAGCTGATCGACGTGATCGCCGCGCTGGAGCCCACCTTCGGCGGCATCAACCTCGAAGACATCAAGGCGCCGGACTGCTTTTACGTCGAACGCAAGCTGCGCGAGCGGATGAAGATCCCGGTCTTCCACGACGACCAGCACGGCACCGCCATCGTCGTCGGTGCGGCCTTGCTCAACGGGCTAAAGGTGGCCGGCAAGAAGCTCGACGAGGTCAAGCTCGTGACTTCCGGCGCTGGCGCGGCCGCACTGGCCTGTCTGAACCTGCTGGTCAAACTCGGCCTTCCACGCAAGAACATCACGGCCACCGACCTGGCCGGCGTGGTGTGGAAGGGCCGCACCGAGCTAATGGACCCCGACAAGGATGAGTTCGCTCAGGACACGCCGCACCGCACGCTGGCCGAAGCCATCGCGGGGGCCGATGTCTTCCTCGGCCTGTCGGCCGCCGGTGTGCTCAAGCCGGCCATGGTCAAGTCCATGGCCGCACGGCCGATCATCTTTGCGCTGGCCAACCCGACACCCGAGATATCACCCGAGGAAGTCAAGGCAGTGCGCGACGACGCGATCATGGCCACGGGCCGCACCGACTACCCGAACCAGGTCAACAACGTCCTGTGTTTCCCCTACATCTTCCGCGGCGCGCTCGATTGCGGCGCAACGACGATCACCAACGAGATGGAGATCGCTGCGGTGCGCGCCATTGCCGAGTTGGCGCAGGCGGAGCAAAACGAAGTCGTCGCCGCGGCCTATGCCGGCGTCACGCTGGCCTTCGGCCCGGAGTACCTGATTCCCAAACCCTTCGATCCGCGGCTGATGATGATGATCGCCCCAGCCGTCGCCAAGGCGGCCGCCGAGTCCGGCGTGGCGATCCGCCCGATCACCGACATGGGCGCCTACCGCGAGCGCCTGCAGACCTTCGTCTATGCCTCGGGCACCACGATGCGGCCCATCTTTGCCCTGGCCAAGCGGGCCAAGGGCAAGCGGGTGGCGTATGCCGAAGGCGAAGAGGAGCGCGTCCTGCGTGCCGTCCAGGTGGTCGTGGACGAAGGGCTGGTGCGGCCCACGCTGATCGGCCGGCCGGCCGTGATCGCCCAGCGCATCGAGCGCTTCGGGCTGCGCCTGAAGGAAGGTGCCGACTACGACATCGTCAATGTCGAGAACGACCACCGCTACCGTGACTTCTGGCAGACCTACCACGGCATGACCGAGCGCATGGGCGTGACGGCGCAAGTGGCCAAGATCGAGATGCGCCGGCGCCTGACCCTGATCGGC
>JANNFB010000272.1:0-3134 GCA_031379365.1 Burkholderiales bacterium | reverse complement strand
CAAGTTCGGCCGCAAGCTGCGCGACGGCGCGATCTCCTTCGGCTACGACGTCGAGTTCGAGATCGAGAGCTACCTGCGCCACCAAGCCGACAAGTTCAGCGACTACTTCGACGCCAACACCTACCTGCTGATCACGCGCGCCCTCGACTACTTCGACCCGGCCTCGGCCCATGGCGGCGATCTGGCCAAGACTTTTGCCGCGGTGCGCGCCGGGTTCCTGCTGGTCAGCTTCACCACCGACTGGCGCTTCTCGCCAGCGCGCTCGCGCGAGCTGGTCAAGGCCCTGGTCGACGGCAAGCACCACGTGAGCTATGCGGAGATCGACGCCCAGCATGGTCACGACGCCTTCCTGCTCGACGACGCCCGCTACTTTGCCGTGATGCGAACCTATTTCGAGCGCATCGCTGCCGAGTTCGACCCGGCCGCTGTGCTGGGCCAGCCGCTCGCGGCGAGCGAGGTTCGCTCATGAGCGAACGCAAAGACCTCGAGCTGATCGCCGAGCTGGTACCGCGGGGCAGCCGCGTCCTCGACCTCGGTTGCGGCAGCGGCGAGCTGCTGGCCCACCTGATCCAGCACCGAGGCTGCAGCGGCTATGGCATCGAACTGGCGGACGCCAATGTGCATGCCAGCCTGGCGCGCGGCATCGACGTGATCCAGTTCAACCTGGAAGACGGACTGGCGCTGTTCGAAGACCACAGCTTCGATGTCGTACTGCAGCTCGACACCCTGCAACACCTGCGCAACACCGAGAAGATGCTGCAGGAGACGGCGCGTGTCGGGCGCATCGGCATCGTCAGCTTCCCCAACTTTGCGCACTGGCCGAACCGCCTGCATGTGGCCGGCGGCCGCATGCCAGTGACGCGGATCCTGCCCTACCAGTGGTACGACACGCCCAACATCCGCGTTGGCACGTACGCCGACTTCGAAGTGCTGGCGCGCAAGAACGGCCTGGCGATCCTCGACAGCTTCGGCCTGCAGGACGGCCAAGCCATTCGGCGCTGGCCGAATTGGCGTGCCAGCGTGGCGGTGTTCAAATTCGAGCGTCAATCCTGACGCCTGACTGCAGGAGAGCACCATGCTCGGTTACGTCACCCTCGGCACCAACGACCTGGCGCGCGCCGCGGCGTTCTACGATGCGCTGCTGGCCGAGCTCGGCGCCAAACGCCTGATGGCGTTCCCGCGCGGCTATGTCTGGGGCGTGTCGCCCGACAAGCCCGGGCTGTCGGTCGTGAAACCCTTCGACGAGAAGCCCGCCACGGTGGGCAACGGTGTGATGGCGGCCATTGCCGCCGACCAGCGCGACACCGTGGACCGGGTGCACAAGAAAGCGCTCGAACTCGGCGCCAAGGATGAGGGCGCCGCGGGCCCTCGCGGTGACAACTTCTACGCCGGCTATTTTCGCGACCTCGACGGCAACAAGCTCAGCGTGTTCTGCTACGGCTGACGCGCGCCGCTGCTGCTACTGGCTGCGCACTGCGGCGGGCGCCAACCCCTGCAGCTTGGAGGCGTAGATCGCCTGCGCTTGCCGCGTCGTGCTGTTGTTCATCGCCTTGGTCAGGTGCTCCCGCGCCGGGCCGATCTCACCCATGCCGTACAGGGCCACAGCGAGCCAGAAGTGGAACTCGTGGTAGTCCGGATCGCGACGCATCTCGCGCAGGATGAGTTCGCGCGCCGCGCGGAAGTCGCCCGCCTGCGCCGCCGCGCGGCCCAGGTCGAAGTAGTGGAAGGGCGGCTCGGCCTCCAGCCGCGCCAGCTTGGCACGCCAAGGTGCTGCCTCGATGCCGCGCCCCTGCGCATCGAGCAGTCGCGCCAGGTTGAGCATGGCCGCACGGTGCTCATTGTCGTGCGCCAGGGCATGGCCATAGGCCCGCTCCGCGGTCGCAGCCAGGCCCCGCCGCTGATAGATGACACCCAGCGTGTTGTAGGCACCGGCGTTCTCCGGCGCTTGAATCACGGCTTCCCGCGCGTAGGCGTACGCCTCAGCGAGGGCCCCCCGCACCAGCGCCTCTGCGGCGCGGTTGTTCATGAACATCGACACGATGGTTGCTTCGCTGACCTCACGCAGCAGCGAACCCCGGCCCACCGGCAAGGCACCGAACTCGAGTTGAAACTGGGTATCGGGATCGAAAGCATTCACGCGGTCGACCAGGCGCCGCGCCACGGTCAGATTGACATGGCCGTTGACCAAGGACAGGTCCCCGTTGCGGCTCCAGGCCTCCTGGCCGACCAGGGCCTGGTAGCGCACCGGCAGGGCCAGGTGCTTGGCCAGCGCCGCCGACATGACGACCAGCGACAGGCAATTGCCGGCCCGGGCGTCGAACGCCTCAGCCGCCGTGCGCGTGACTTCTGTGTCGTAGTCCAGGCGCAGCTGCGCCTTTCTGTAGAGCGCGTCAATCAGGCCGCGCTGCGCGCCCATGCTGCGCAGCTGCGGTGCGATCTCGACTTCGAGGTAATGCTGCATCGCCGGGCTCAGCGCAAACACATCCCGCGCGTCAATCGGCAGCGAAGGCGCGCCGAAAGCAGTGTCGAGAAACAGGCCCGGCGGCGGTTTCGGCAGTGGCGCCAGCAGCGGACTGGCGCAGCCAACCAGGGCCACCGCGCAAGCCAGCCCTGCGAACATGAACATGCGTTTCATGGCCACCCTTCCAGGATCATTGCGAGACAATGACCGAGGCCGATGGTAGGCCTGCCCTGCGCGCCCTTCAAGCACTTCCCTTGACCGCGTCTCCCTTCATCGCTCACCTCGCCGCCCAGCATGCTCGACACCACCGCCCTGACCCGCTTCACAGACCGCCTGTGGGACGACGAGATCGTTCCGGCGCTGACGCAGTACATCGAGATCCCAGCCAAAAGCCCGATGTTCGATGCCCACTGGGCCCAGAACGGCCATGTCGACCGCGTGGTGCGCGACGCCGCGGCCTGGGTCGAAGGCAAGAAGGTGGCAGGCCTCAAGCTCGAGGTCGTGCGCATCAAAGGCCGCACGCCGGTGATCCTGTTCGAGGTGCCGTCCACCAAGGCTGGCAGCACAGACACGGTGGTGATGTACGGCCACCTCGACAAGCAGCCCGAGTTCAACGGCTGGCGCAACGACCTCGGCCCGTGGACGCCGAAGTACGAGGGCGGCAAGCTCTACG
>JANNFB010000254.1:0-5568 GCA_031379365.1 Burkholderiales bacterium | reverse complement strand
CATCGGTGGTGGATTGGCCGGCTTCTCGGCGAAGCTGGTGATGCGGCGCTGCTCATCGACAGCCATCACGCCGAAGGCGCTGGCCTCGGCGCGCGGGACCTCGATGCAGCCAACGGTGCAGCCCCCGCCGTTGAGCACATGGTCTTCCAGCATCAACGAGTAGTCCATCTTGTAGACGTGGTCACCTGCCAGCACGACGATGTACTCGGGGTGCGAGGACTCGATGATGTCGAGGTTCTGAAACACGGCGTCGGCCGTGCCGCGGTACCAATGCTCTTCGGCCACGCGCTGCTGCGCCGGCAGCAGATCGACGGTTTCGTTCAGCTCGGAGCGCAGGAAACTCCAACCGCGTTGGATGTGCCGCAGCAGTGAGTGGCTTTTGTATTGCGTGACGACGCCGATGCGGCGAATGCCGGAGTTGACACAGTTCGACAGCGCGAAATCGACGATACGAAACTTGCCACCGAAGTAGACCGCCGGCTTGGCTCGCTTGTCGGTGAGCTGTTTGAGGCGCGACCCTCGACCGCCGGCCAGCACCAGGGCCACGGTGCGGCGCACCAGCTGGTGGGGTTGTGTACCGGAAGAGGCAGCGGTTTGGCGGTTCATGCGGTCGACTCCTGGCACACGCTGATGGTGTCAGGCCACATTCTGCGGCAGACCTTGTCACACTGCATGAGGGCACACCCGCTAGGATGCGTTTCCATTCACTGTTCTCAGGAGCCGACCATGGGTCTGATGTCCTTCATCAAAGAAGCCGGCGAGAAGCTGTTTGGCGGCGGCGAGGCCAAGGCGGCCCAGGCGGCTGTTCAGGCCGCGCCGACGCCTGAAGCGGTGGCGGCGATGAGCGCCGCCGCGGGCGCAGCGATTGCCCAGTACATCGAAACCCAAGGCTTGCCGATCGGCGGCCTGGACATCGGCTTCGATGCGCCCAGCGCCACCGTCACCGTGGCCGGCACGGTGCCCGACCAGGCGACCAAGGAAAAGGTGCTGCTGTGCTGCGGCAACGTGCACGGGGTGGCGGCCGTCAACGACATGCTGGTGGTGGATGCGCCGGAGCCCGAATCACAGTGGCACAGCGTGGTGAGCGGCGACAACCTGTCGAAGATCGCTAAAGCCTTTTATGGCGATGCCAACAAGTACCCCGTGATCTTCGAGGCCAACAAGCCGATGCTCAAGCACCCGGACAAGATCTACCCGGGGCAATTGCTGCGCATTCCGCCACTTTGATTTCAACCTGAGCGCCGCGCATGGCGCGCGCGCTCAGCAGGCGGCCATCGCCTCGCCCATCCGGATGGCGCCGCCCGGCGCCCAGGCGGGGTTGAACTTCAGCGGCCCCTGTGGGAACAGCAGCACCACGGTCGAGCCCAGCAAAAAGCGGCCCATCTCGTCGCCCTGCGCGAGGCGCACATCACGGTCGTCGTAGCGCCAATCGCGCACCGTTCCTGGGCGTGGCGGGTTAACGATGCCGTGCCAGGCGGTGGCCATGCTGCCGACGATGGTGGCGCCGACGAGGACCAGGACCCACGGGCCGCAGCCGCGGCCCGTTTCACCGTTTTCGCCGTGCTCGCCGTCGAAGACGCAAACCACGCGCTCATTGCGCGCGAACAGGCCCGGCACGCCACGCGCGGTGGTCGGATTGACGGAGAACAGGTCACCCGGCACGTGGATCATGCGCACCAGCTTGCCAGCGCAGGGCATGTGGATGCGGTGGTAGTCCGTCGGGCTCAGGTAGAGCGTGGCGAAGTGGCCGTCCTGGTAGCGGGCGGCCAGCGCGGCATCGCCACCCACCAGGGCCGTGGTGCTGTAGTGATGGCCCTTGGCCTGGAAGATCTGATCGCCGGCGATGGCGCCGAACTGGCTGATGGCGCCGTCGACCGGGCTGACCAAGTCGCTGACGGCGAGCGGCCGGGCCCCGGGCTGGAGTGCGCGGGTGAAGAAGTCGTTGAAGCTGGCGTAGGCCGCGATGTCGGGCTCGGCGGCTTCGGCCATGTTGACGCCGTACTTGGCGACGAAGCGGCGGATGATGCCCGTGGTGTTGGCGCCGCCGCGCCAGTTGGCCACCACGCCCGCAAAGGCCGTCATGGCTTGCTTGGGCATCAGGTACTGGGGCGCGACCGCCAGGCGCTCGGCCAGCAGCGGCGCCAGGTCGTCGGTCGGGTCCGCCATCGGCTGATCAGCGCAGGGGCGCAAGCTCGCGCAGCGCCTTCACAGCGCCCTGCCCGATCGAGGCGCCGAAGCGTTTGGCCAGGCGCTCGGCAACGTTTTCCTTGGGCGTGTAGTCGATGATTTCGGCAGCCTGAATCACGTCGCGGGCGACGTAGTCGAGGTTGCCAATCTTGTCGGCCAAGCCTTGGCGAATCGCTTCCTCACCGTTCCAGAACAGACCGGAGAAGGTGTCCGGGGTTTCCTTCAGGCGCACACCGCGGCCGTCCTTGACCACTTTGATGAACTGCTGATGGATCTGGTCGATCATCGCCTTGGCAAAAGCGGTCTGCTTGGCGTCTTGCGGCGAGAACGGATCGAGCATGCCCTTGTTGGCACCGGCGGTGAGCAGACGGCGCTCCACGCCGAGTTTCTCCATCGTCCCGGTGAAGCCAAAGCCGTCCATCAGCACGCCGATGGAGCCGACCAGGCTGGCCTTGTCGACATAGATCTCATCGGCCGCGACAGCGATGTAGTAGGCCCCCGAGGCACACATCTCCTCGACCACGGCATAGACCTTCTTCTTGTGCAGGGCCTTCAAGCGGCGGATCTCGTCGTTGACGATGCCGGCCTGCACCGGGCTGCCACCGGGCGAGTTGATGCGCAACACGACGGCCACCGCCGACTTGTCCTCGAAGGCGGATTTCAGGGCCGCCACCAGGCCTTCAGCACTCGCCTCGCTGTCCGCGGCGATTTCGCCGCGCACCTCGACCAGTGCGGTGTGGGGGCCGGTGGCGGTGTTGACGTGGCTGCGCGAGACGAAGGTGGCCCAGACCACGACCAGCAACAGGCCCATCCACGCCAAGCGGAAAAAGATTCTCCAGCGGCGCTCATTGCGACGCTCACGCAGGAACTCGCGCGCCACTTGCTCCAGCGCCGCCTCGTAAGCCGGCCGCGGTGCTGCAGCCTGCGCAGCCGGCGGGCGCGACGGGGTCGCGGACGGCTCATTGGCAGGCATGGACAAGTCGTCGGTCGGGTTCATGGTTCGGTGCTCGCAGGGTCGGGGGGCGCGCCGCTGTCATCGTCGAAAACCAGCTGGGCAATGTCGCTGGAAGGATACCAATACACCTGCCCGTCACGTTCGCTCACATCGATGGCCATGAGGCGGCCGCGGTCGCAGGGGCCGCCAGTGCAACGACCGGTGCGGGGCTCGTAGGTCGCGCCATGGATCGAGCAGATGATGAAGCGCTTGTCGGCGTCGAGGAACTGGCCCGGCTGCCAGTCCATCTCTGTGGGCACATGGGCGCAACGATTCAGGTAGGCGACCACGTTGCCGTCGAAGCGCAGCGCAAAGCCGCGCGCCGGCTGCCGCCACAGCAGGACATCGAAACCGACCGCCAGGCCGCGCTCCTGCAGTTCGTCAGCGCGGCACAGCGCCTGCGCATCGGCGCGTTCGGCTCCGCTTTCAGGCATGCGTGAGGAGCCAGTCATGCAACTCGCGGGTGGAGTGGGCAATGGTCAGCGGCTCGAACGCGTCGAACGCCTCGGGCTCATGCGCCCCGTAGCTCACCGCCACCCGCGGGGTGCCGGCATTGCGCGCCAGCTGCAGATCATGCGTGGTGTCGCCGATCATCAGGGTGCGGTGCGGGTCGGCGCCGAACTCGCGCATGAGTTCGTTCAACATGCGCGGGTCGGGCTTGGACGCCGTCTCGTCGGCCGTCCGCGTGGCGTCGAACAAGCCCCTGAGCTGGGCATGGGCCAGGGCCTCGTCCAGGCCACGGCGGCCCTTGCCGGTGGCCACTGCCAGCCAGTGATGGCGGGCCTTCAAGTCCTGCAGCATGTCCAGGGTGCCGGGAAACATCGACAGCTCGTGTTGGCTGGCGAAGTAGTGATGGCGGTAGCGCTGGCCGAGTTCCGGGTAGCGCTCGACGGCCAGGCCCGGCACCGCATGCCGCAACGCGTCCTGCAGGCCCAGGCCGATGACGTAGGCGGCGTCGACATCGCTCGGCACCACCGCACCGATGTCGCGGCAAGCCTGCTGGATGCAGCGCACGATCAAGGCGGTGGAGTCGAACAGGGTGCCATCCCAGTCGAAGACGATGAGGTCGAAGCGGCGCGGGGAGGTCATATCTGCTTGAGGAGTTTCTCGCATTCGGCGGGCAGGGGCGCAATCAGGGTGATGCGCTCGGCGCTGGCCGGGTGGTCGAAGGCCAGTTGCCGGGCATGCAGGAACATGCGCGCAAAACGGTGGTCGCCGCGGGCCAGCTGGCGGTTGAGTGCGAAATCGCCGTACTTCGGGTCGCCTACGATGGCATGGCCTTCGCTGGCGAGGTGCACGCGGATCTGGTGCGTGCGGCCGGTCTTCAGCGTCACGTCGAGCAAGGTGAACGCGGCGAAGGACTGAGCCACCTTGACCAGGGTGATGGAGCGGCGACCATCGGCGTGGTCGGCCGCCACGGGCAGCACGTGGCGCTCGCCCTGGGCATCCAGGGTCTTGTGCAAGGCCACATCGATGACCTTCTTGTTGGCCGGCCACGCGCCGATCACCAGCGCGGCATACCGCTTGTCGGTGTCCCGGTTGCGGAACTGGTCCTGCAGCGCCAAGAGCGCGCTCCGCTTCTTGGCCAAGAGCAGCACGCCCGAGGTTTCCTTGTCCAGCCGGTGCACCAACTCGAGGAACTTGGCTGCGGGGCGGGCGCGGCGCAGCTGTTCGATCACCCCGAAGGCCACGCCGGAGCCCCCATGGACGGCCACGCCCGACGGTTTGGCGATGGCCAGCAGGTGCTCGTCCTCGAACAACAAAGCGAACTCTCGTGCCGGCACGGGAGCGGCACTGGCCGCTGCGGGCTCGGCCATGCGCACCGGCGGCACGCGGACTTCATCGCCCAGCGCCAGCCGGGTGTCTGCCTGCGCCCGGCCCTTGTTGACTCGGACCTCGCCGGAACGGATGACGCGGTAGACATGCGTCTTGGGCACGCCCTTGAGCAGGCGCAGCAAAAAGTTGTCCAGGCGCTGGCCTTCGCTGCCCTCATCGACCACCAGCCGTTGCACCTGGGGGCCCACAGCGACCGGCGCCGCTTTCGCCCCTATAATGCTTTGGACCACGTTGTCGCCGTAAGTGCTTGATTCGCTAGGAGTTTAGCGGGCACGCGCGAGATGTCGTGGAGGTGATGCAACGCTTGCCTTGCCAGGCGGGCCCGGTTCCCGAGTGACCCGGCAGTTCGGCAACGCAGGCGGCAGAGATTCCGAACCAGAACCCCGTACCCGCGCGGCCCCATGAAGCCGCCGGGCGACCCAGCAATGGGCCCGGCAGTTTGGAGTGCACGAAAAATGAAACGCATGCTGATCAATGCGACGCAGCCCGAAGAGCGTCGCCTGGCCATCGTCGATGGCCAGAAACTGCTCGATTTCGAGACCGAGATCGAA
>JANNFB010000234.1:0-15323 GCA_031379365.1 Burkholderiales bacterium | reverse complement strand
GCACCGGCGCCACCAAACAAGCTGCATTGCCGGGCCACGCTGTAGCTCCTCGATCAAATAGCCTGTATGCGCGACCCTAGCCTATACCGCCCGCAGCGACCAAGGAAGGCCGTCGGTCACTCAGGTTGGCCGCAGCGCGGCCAGCGCTCGGTCAAACCTCGCGCTGGCGCCGACGCCGGCCGACGAAGCCCATCACGCCCAAACCAGCGAACAGCAGCGGCAGCGCGGCGGGCAGGGGAACCGCAGAGGCAGTGACCTTGAAGTCGATGGTGTCACCCGACGGCGTCAGCTGTGCTTCAGTGCCGAAGAAGCTGAGGAGATAACCGCCGGCAGCCGGCGCGGTGACCAGATTGAACAGCGTTTCGAAGTAGAGCGCCGTTAGGTTGTTGGTGGCACCCACGCCCACGCCGACGCCAAAGCCGGATATGTCGTTCGCCTCGGTGAAACTCATGGAGCCGAAACTCAAGTTGAAGGCTGTCGCAGTGCGAACACCCTGGCCGTCGGCCACGGAGGTGTCGTCAAAGCTCACCGAGCCGGTGAAGTACCTCTTGTTGTCGGGCAAGGCAGGCAGCGGCGACGGGGGATTTCCTGTCGTCTGTGTCTGCAGGAAGCTCAGCTCGTCGACAACAGTGGCGTCGACGAAGTTGATGAGGTAGGTGAACGGAACCGTCACCAGCGCCGCTTGGGCAGAACCGGCAAAGCCAGCGGCCGAGAAAGCCATTGCGAGCAGTATTTTCTTCATTTCTGGAAACTCCTGGTTGGGTCTAAGAAGTGCAGTGTTGGCGTTACGGGCACGCCCTGGGGTGCCCGCTTGCCCATTCAGATGAAAGCGCCGCCGGTCTTGCGGCGGATACCAATGACGGCCGGCTTGGGAATTCGGCTGGTGTTGCCGGGCACGGTGTTGCTGGGCCACTCACTGCCGAAGGGGATGATCCGCGTCTGGTTGAAGACACTGAGACCGTCCAGCGACAGCAGCTCGATCGAACGCGACTTCGGGGCATTGTTCTGCGCGCCGATGGGTGAGTTCTCACCCGGGTGCTGAATAGACAGCAGCAGGTGGTCGCCGACGAAGGTCGGGCCGGTCATCTCGGCGCGGGTCGGACCAATCGCGAACGGCAGTTGCTTGCCGGCGTCGGGGCCTTCGGTCGGGATGCAGAACATCCAGTTGTTGCCGAACACGCCAACGATGGGCTGGGCATTGCTCGAGCCCTTGAGCGCATGGTTGATCACCGTGGGCGTCGCGTTCAGACCCAGGCCCAGACCATTGTGCAGGTCGGTCGACATGTCCATCACGCCCCAGACGTTGAACTTTGCATCGAAGGCCAGGTTGTCCAGGTTGCCGAAGCCCGCGCCGTTGACCGAACCGGCTTCGCCGGCTTGCGAGAACTTGCTCCAGGTGAAGCTCAGCGCGTCGGCTGTGTTGCCGTCTTCGATGATCTTGTAGAGGCCGCCGTTCTGCGATTCGGCGTTGATGTCGGTGCTGTACTTACTGACGGTGAAGATGCGCGAATCAGAGTAGCCGTCACCGCCGGCGCGGCCGTCGGTGTAGGCCACGTAGACATGCTTGGTCCTCGGGTGCACCTCCAGATCTTCAGGACGCGCACCAGGCGTGCCACCCACCAGGTTGGCGGCCGCAAAGGCGTCAACCAGGATCGCGCCCTGGCTGCTGTAGAAGTCAGACAGCAACTTGCCCTGGTAGGCGCCGATCGAGACCGCCTCGTTCACGGTGGTTAGGCCGAAGAAGCCGCCATCGGTGGTCGAGCCTGCAACGCCGAGTCGGCGCGGCAAGTTCACCAGGCCGTTGCGGTCCGGCGCGGTGACGAATTCCCTGGCGACTTGCTCGGAGCCGATCGCGGTCGGGCTGTTCGGGTTGGTGGCCGTGGACAGGGTGAGCGGAACCCACTGACCGGTGCCATTGGCGTTGAACTTGGCAACGTACAGCGTGCCGGACTCGAACAAGCTGCTGTTGGACGGGCTGGTGACGTTGGTCACCACGGCCGAACTGACAAACTTCCAGGTGTGCCCGCCGCGCCGGTCGTCGCCCATGTAAGCGGCAAGCTTCTGGCCTGGCTCGACCCGTAGCGCGACGTTCTCATGCCGAAAACGGCCCATTGCGGTGTGCTTCTTGGCGCGGTTGGCCGGGTTCTTGACATCAACCTCTACGACCCAGCCGTACTTCTCGCCCACCAGACCAAACTCGGCGCCGGCGGTTCGCGCACCGGTGTCGGTGCCTTGAGCGCCGGTCGTGCTGGTGAATCCGTAGCCCGTCTGCGTACCATTGGCCTTGACGCCTTCGGTCACGCCGAGGAAGAAGAAGCTCGGGTCGGCCTGGTAGTTTTCCTCGCACGACAGGATCGTGCCCCAGGGCGTGGTGCCGCCCGAGCAGTTGCCCAGCGTGCCAATGATCTTGTCACCCAAACCGTCGGTGCTCAGACTGAACACGTCCGTGGCGGCAGGACCGGTTCCGAGCAAATAGTTCTGATCACCCACCTGGTGCGGCAGGGCGCCCCAGGCGGTAACGGCCGAGTAGCCAGCCACGCCACGCTCGGCACTGTAGTACGCGTCGGTGCGGGTGCTGTTGATGCCCAGGCCCGACAGCGCGTGGATGCGCCGGTTCAGCAGATCACCGTTCTGCACTGCAAAGCGGCCGCCGCGCGACACACGCTTGATGCGGACAGTTGACCCGCCGACGTTGTAGAGGCACTCGCCGAAGAAGGCGCGGTTGCGGACGTCTGGCAACGCGTAGCCAATGACGGGCTGGAACACGTTGTTGCCGTTACCGCTGATCGCTGCCTCCGGGCAGATCTGAGAAAACGGGTAGGACACGTATTCGTGGTTGGTCCAGAGCAGGCCGTCGTTGGTGCCCGCCAACGGGATGTAGCCGGTGTAATCGCAGTTGAAGCCGACGTAGTCACTGGCGGTGGAGAAGGCGGTATTGCCGAACGGGCGGTCACCCCACTGGCTGATGATGTAACGCTCGTACTCAGGCGGTACGACAACGTCGTCGATGACGGTGTAGGTGGGCAGCTCAACCGCTGGGCCACCGGTCTCGACCGATGCGATCAGGCTGCCGACACCGTTCACGCCGGTGGGCAGAAAGTTGTTGTTGGTGGTGTAAATCGGCAGCGGGAACGGCACGCGAACCGGCGTGAAAGTGAGCGGGATCGGGGCGGCCTGAACCGAGCCCGAATAGAGCAAGGTGCCGGCACCGCCAACGGTGGCGGTGGCGCCAGTGGCGCCCATGAAGGCTAGAAAACTGCGGCGATTGACTTCTTGCATAACGGACGACTCCTGGTGCGGCAATAAGGTGTGAGACAGCCGCCGCGCATGAACAACTGACGAACAAAAAGCGCGCTACGGTGCTGCAAGTTTCCAGGTGCGAGGTGACATGTGAGTCACTCGTTTCAACGCGTTTCCAGGCACAAAGGCACTAGTCCGCACCACGCCTCGACCAGTCAAACAGGCCGGGTCGAATGAGCCCCTGCAGCGCCGCGGTCGAAGGCAAGGCGGTCGCGTTGCTGCGCATTGAAACGCGACACTGAGCCAAGTAAGGTGGCCCCCGCGACACTTGCTGCTGTGTCGGCCCGTTTCAGGCCGCGATGCGCAGGCGGGTCGGCTTCAGCTGCGTCGGGCCTGGGGCTGCGTGCCCGCGTGGTTAGACGGTAGGAAGCGCAGCGTATCCGCGGGCCGTGTCGATTCGGCGCCGGCGAAAGAACGCCATCACGCCCAGGCCGGCCGCGAGCAGCGGCAACGCTGCGGGCAGTGGCACCACCGTCGGCATGGCAGTCAGCGTGCCGGCGTAGGAACTGGGCAAACTGGGCAACCCCACCAACTGCCCACGTACCTGGAGTGAGTAGGCGCCGGGGGCGAAAGAACCAGATGGCGCCAGGAAGGAAAACGAGTTCTGCTTGCCCGCGGAATTGATTGCAAAGCTAGTGCCGAACACAGGGCCGCTTGGACCCACGAGGCTCAGCGCGAGGTTGTCGATGCCCTGAGTGACAGACCCACCCGTACCTGTGAAGTTGATGGTGCCAACGAAGGAATCAATAGTGGCTGAGTTGGTGAGTTGAAAGCTCCAGGTGTCGAGAAAGTTGGTTGCCGGCGGTCCCAGCACTACTGTGCCGACTGTCAGCAGATTTATGGTCGAACTACCGAAATCGCGGCTGTCCGGCGCCGTCACGTTGAACGGGGTGAAGATGAAGGCATAGTCAGCGCGCGCGCAAGCAGCAGCGGCTAGCAAGCCAACCGCTAGCAAGTTTGGCAGGAATGGGGTCTTCATCGGGATTCCCTATGGACGGCTCAAGGGTGACAAATTCATCTTTATTTTGCCAACGCCAGGTGACAAACAGTGACAGGCTGTTTCTCGCCAACCGGTCCGAACGGACTGCCCATGACTGGCGGTGCAAGCAAAGCAGGCTGCAGGAACCTGCGATAGGCGCGCTTGGTCCAGGCCTTGCAGGCGGCCAACCCGCCTATTGCGTCGCAAAGAGGTCGTCCCTCACGCCGCCTTGGCCACCAACGGCGCTTCCGCCCCGCTACCGATGTGTGCCAGCTCGGCAATCACGGCCCGTGCGCATGCCAGCGAGTTAAGTGCGCCCTCCATGCGGCTATCCATCGTGGCGGCGTTGGCGCCGGCGCTGCGCAAATGCTCTTCCAGCCACTCAAGCTGGGCGGCAATGAAATTGAACTCTTCCATGCTGGTCATCGAATCTCTCCCTGGGGCGGGGCAACGCGCGCTGAATGTGCAATGCGGGGCATTCATGATGGCGATATAAAACGACAGGCACGCCGTTGCGGCACGTCCCGCACATGATCCGAAAGAGCCGGCCCGCCTGGATTTGGTTGCACCAGTCGATTGCGCTTTATAGTTTGAAGGCCTCCCGCGCCTTTGGTACTGCAGCAGCAAGGAACGAATATGACGACCGTCCAAGTCAACTTGCCCGACGAGCTGGCACAGAAGGCTGCCAGCGCTGGGCTACTGTCAGCCGAAGCGATGGAGGCCATGCTACGGGAGCAACTGCGCCGCCGCGCCAGCGATACGCTGCGGTCTATGTGGCAACGCGGACCGCAGCAGGAACTCACGCCTGAAATCGAGCAGGAGATCGTCCAGCAAGTGCGCAAAGTGCGGGCCGAGCGGCGGCAGCGTGGAGCGAGCTGATGATGGGCTCGGCCCACCCGCCGCTGCGGCTGGTGCTCGATAGGAACATCGTGGTCGCTGGGTTCTTGTGGGCTGGACCACCGCGGCGTCTGATCGACCTGGCTATCGAGCGCAAGACGGTCGCCCTCTTTAGCAGCCCCGTGCTGCTTGATGAGCTGGCGCATACGCTGGGGTATTCGAAGTTCGCGGTACGTATCGAGAGTTTCAGCACCAGCATCGCAACGCTGGTCGCGCATTACAGCGCGCTGGTCAGCATGGTGACACCGGCCAGCGTCCCGCGGATCGTGGCCAACGATGCCGATGACGATCATGTGATCGCCGCAGCCGTCGCCGCCAGGGCCGAACTGATCATCACCGGGGATACCAGGCATCTGCTGCCCATCGGCATCCATCAGGGCATTGCCATCGTCACGGCTCGTGAGGTCTTGGATCGCATCGAGGCAAGAAGCAGAACCTGACACCGACGGCCTGGCTAGCGACGTGCTGTGCCAGGGCTGCCGCGATCGGCGCCACCGCACTCGAGCACCAAGCGGTGCTCATCACGGCCGACGTCAAGCACTTCTCGGCCGTGGAGGGGTTGGCCATCGAAGCGTTCGCGCCTTGACTCGCTCAGCGGTGGGTCGGGTCATGTTGCCCCGACCCTGCCATCTCACGTTTGTAACCGCCAGCGCTGCGCCGCCAGCTGATGAAGCCGCCGTAATGGCCTTACCGGCGCGGCGGCGGCGCCAACGGCAAGAGGCGGAAAACACCCGTGCCTGAAGCCAGCGGCAAGCGCACCTCCTGCACACCCACGCCGCCCACCACGAGCGGCCCGAGATCGCGGTAGGGCCCGACCACGCCAGGCGCTTGCTGCACCGCATAGCGCCCGGGGCGCAGGCTGTGCGTGCGCAGCACCAGCTCGCGGCCCTTGCGCTCGATTCTCACGCCCCCGAAGGGCCGCGCCAACGGGTCGCCGACGAAGACGCCCTGCCCTGGCATGCGCACGCTCTTCCAGTAGGCCTCGATCAAGGTCTCGCCGCCCAGGTAGCGCCGCATCAGCACGGCGATGTCGGGAAACTTGGTCAGGTAGTTGCACGGCTCGACCGTGTTGCCGAAGCTGCCGGTCGCGCCGGCCGACAACCAGTCCAGCGCGCTCATCTGCGAGCTGTCGGTGAGCATGCCGCCCAGGGAGGTGAGGTGATCGGCCACCGCCCCGTCGAGGAATCGGTTGCTGGCCACCGCCGCCACCTGCTGCGCGCCGGTGAAGTAGAACATCACGTCCTGCGCGCCCTCTAGCGCATTGCTGTCGATGCGGCGCAGCGCGTAGGAGGTGCGCAGCTGCGCCCGCACTGCGTCGTAGGTGTCGGCGCGCACATTGCGCTTGCGGTCGCCGGTGCTCAGCAAATAGGCGGTGCCGGCGGGCCAGCGGTCGTCGGAACGCAGGCCGCGGTCGATCAGGGCCCTCACCTCTTCGACATTGCGCCCGGCGAGCATCATGGCCGGGCGCAAGCCCAAGTCGGTGTGCGGCGCGCTGCTCGGGCTGTCGAAGTAGGGCGACGCACGCGTCACCTGGCAGCCTTCGGCGCAGAAGTCGCGGCTAAAGCCGAAGGCCAGGGCGCTCGTGATGGACATGCACTCCACACGGTAGGGCAATGTCCAGGCCAGCGCATAGGCCTGGATCCGTGTCGGCAGTTGCGCCCGCAGTTGGCTCTGGATTCGTTCGAACCCAGCCAGCGGCATCGTCGGCTGACCGGGCTCGAAGCTCACATGGACGATCTGCTCGGGCGCAAACTGGCGCTGCGCGGCGTAGTAACGGCCCGTCTCCACGCTGGCCGGGTCGGCGTCGTTGATGACCAGCGCAATGTCGGCGCGCCCCAGGCCGATGCTGGGCAAGAGCACCTGCGGCACCGGGCCGTCGCCGGGCGCAGCGGCCTGCGCCGGCTCAGCCAGAACCGCCAGCACAGCAACCATGCCCAGGCCGTGGGCCAGGGCACGCAGGCAGTGCCATGGGCTCCGTCGGTGCAAGTGCACCGCTCGGCTCAGGCGCGCGCGCCGAACCAGCGCCGGTACCAAGGCGCCCGCGCCGGCCGCGCCTTGTCCTGGTTGTCGTCGCGCGCCTGGCTCATCACGGTGCCGATGAGATTGAAGGGTGCAAGCAACTCGTTCGTGGTGTCCAGGTCCTGCAAGGAGGTGGTGTGCTCCTCCACCACCAGCAGGGTGGTGTCGGCCAGCGGCAGGAAGGCCAGCGCATCGGCGGTGTCGAGCAGGGGCGGCAGGTCGACGATCACATAGCGATCGGCATAGCGCGCCTTCATCTCGGCCAGCAGGCCCTGCGCGCGCTTGGTCGAGAGCAGCTCGGCCGAGCTGAGCACGGCCTGCTGACCGGCCGGCAGGAAGACGAAGCGCGGCACACCTGGGTTGATGAGCAACTCGGCCAGGGACGCATCGTCCATCAGGTGGTCGCTCAGGCCGCGCAGGCCCTGCAGGCCGAACAGGGTCTGCAGGCCGTGGTGGGCCAGGTCGGCATCGACCAGCAAGACAGCCGAGTCGTAGTCGGCCGCCAGCGTCAGCGCCAGGTTGGCCGCCGTGAGTGATTTGCCCTCGATGCGGCGCGGGCTGGTGACGGCCAGCACCTTGAAACCCTCGGCGCGCATGCGTTGCAGCACCTGGTTGCGCAGCATCTTGAAGGACTCGGCCAGGGCCGAGCGGTCCAGCTTGACGATGCCCGGGTGGCGCTGCAAGTGCAGCAAGGCACCGGGCACCACCTGGGTGGCCGAGTACTCGATCTGCAAAGGCTGCGCAGCGCCCTCGTCGGCGGCGTTGGCCGGCGGGCGGACGACATGCACCTTGGCACTCGGCAGTAGATCGCTCATGCTCACGTGGGGGTCTTCGAGGCGCTTCATCATCGGGGCTGTTCAGGCTCGGTCGCGCTCAGACGCCGAGCCGGCGCAGGATGCCATACCAGGCCACGTCGATGGGCATGTAGAACACATGCAGGGCGGCCACAATGCACACGACCCCGATGGTTGCAACCCCCGCCGCCAAGATCAGCGCCTTGGTGCGACGGGCCGCACGCACCGGCGAGGGCGGTTTGGGCAGCATCGCCAGCACCGGCACCTGCAGAGTGCGCATCACGTCACGCGCGCTGTGCACAGTCTGGTCTAGCGCCTCACGCAGCGCCGCCGCGCCCAGCCCGCCCAGGAGCCCGAGCACCAGGCCCAACATCAGCAGCATGACGCGGTTGGGCCGGTTCGGCCGCTCGGGATAGATCGGTGGCTCGATCAGCGTGAAGCGCTCGGCCTTGCGGTCGCGCTCGAGTTGCTCCGACAGCTGCGCCTGCATCTGCTTCTCGCGCAGCTCGCGGAAGCGCACCCGCGAGCTGTCGAGGTCGCGCGTGATCTCGAGGTACTCGCGCTCGATCTCCGGCGTCACGCTGACCCGCGAATCGAGCAGGCGGGCGCGCAGGCGCATCTCCTCGCGCTCGTTGCGCATCGAGGCCAGCTGCGCCGTCACCGCCTCGATCTGTGCCTTGAGGGTCAGGAAGGCCGGGTTGTCAGGCTTGCGCGGCTTGCGCAGCGTGTCGCTGCTGCCGTCGGCCGCCTCGCCCGACTTCACCGCCTGCTCGATCACTCCCAGCGTGCGCTTCAGGCGCTGCACATCGGGGTGGTCATCGGAGTATTTCTGGCGCAGCACCGAGAGCTGGGCCTTCAGCTCCGTCAGCTTGGCGTCGCGGTCGGTGGCGTCGCCCTGCAGCCCTGTCTCGACCTTGAGCTTGGCGATCTCGCGCCGAGTGCGCTTGACGTCGGGGTGGTCATCGCTGAGCGAGCCCGTCAGCGTGGTCAGTTGCAGCTGCAGCACCTTGAGGCGGTCTTCCGGCTCCAGGATCGCGCCGCCGCCGCTCAGCACCGGCGCGGCCGGCTTGGTGTCGGCCAGCTGCGATTCCAGCTGCAGCTTGCGTTCTTCGATGAAAGTAATCTCGCGCTCCAGGCGCTGCACGTCGCTGGCCACGCGTTCGCTGGCGAACAGGTTGCTCGAGCCCAGGTCGGGCGTGCGACCCTGGTTGCGCTGCTTGAAGTCGGCCAGCTTCTGCTCCAGGTCGGAGATGCGCTGCGTCACACGCACCAGCTCTTCGTCGAGGAAAGAGGTGGTCTCGGCCGCCTTGCGCTGGCGGTTCTTCACGTTCTCGTTCAGGTAGAGCGTCACCAGCTCGTTGACGATCTTCTGCGCGTTGGCCGCCACCTCGCTGTCGTAGGCGAGGCTGAAAGCGATGGTCGATTTGCCGCCCTGGCGGTTCGCGTTCTCCGCGCCGATCAGGGTGAGCTTGATGTCGCGCCGCATGCGGTCGAGGATCTCCTCGCTCGTCTCGCGCTGCCGCGCATTGCCGTACAGGCCGTAGCGGTCCACCAGTTCGAGCAGCGTGGCCCGCGTCATCACTTGCTGGCTGATGACCTGGATGCGCTCATCGGCCAGGCTGGTCACCGTGGAGCGCACGAACTCCTGCGGGATCTCCTGCTCCTTGATGAGGATGGTCGCGGTCGACCGGTACACCGCCGGCAAGGTGAAGGCGACCACGGCGCCGAGCAGTGACACCACGGCGAACACGGCGACGATGAGCTTGAAGCGACGCTGCAGGATGCCCAGGTAGTCGCGCAGCGAGCGCCCTCCTTCGAGCGCGAGGTCGACAGCGGAGGCGGTTTGGGAGACGGCAGGCATGGGGCAGGGTCGGGTCGGGTCAGGTCAAGAGAGCTCAGCGCGCCGCATCCAGGCGGGCCCAGGTCAATCGAAGGGCGATGTTGAGGCTGTTGGCGCGCGCGCTCGCGCCATCGGCCAGGCCTTGCGCCTGGGTGCGGCGCCAGCCGATCTGCAGGCTGGCATCGCGGCTGAATTCCTTGGACAGCGTGGCCGACAGCGAGGTCTGCACCGGCTGGCGAGTCACCGTCGCACCAGCGCTGGTGCGGTCATCGATCGAGGCCTGCGATCGCGCCAGGTTCACGCTGGCGTTGACGGTGGGCGTGATGCCGAAGGCACCCGCGATGGCAAAGCTCTGGCTGCGCACTTCCGTGCCCACCCCGCTCGGCCCGACCTGACGCGCTGCGTTGATGGCCAGGCTGTTGCGCTCGTTGAACTGCACATTGAACGCCGCCGACGACTTGCGCCGACCGATCGAGGCTGACACACCGCTGGCCTCGTCGAGCCGGTAGGACAGCGAGGCCCCGGCGTCGACGCCGCTGCGCGGTGAGTCCACCACCACCGGGGCAACCTGGTAAGCCACCAGCCCGCTGGAGCAGAACGACACCGGCAAGGGGCAGAACCGGACGAAGAAGGTTCGCGCCGTGTCTTCGCGGAAGCCGCCCAGGCTGAGCGAGGCGCTGGCACGCTCCGACAGCGCCCGCGTGTACTGCACATCCAGGCTCTCGGTGTTGGAGCGCGTGCTGCCCGACAAGGTGCGGTAGCTGGTGCGGCTGGCCTGCAGCGCCACGCTGTCGATCTCGCTCAGCAGGTAGGAGGCGCTGGCCGACAGGCTGTCGTTGCGGAAGTCCACCGCTTGCGTCACCGCCTCGCCATAGCCGGCGCGGCCGAGCGAGCCCTGCAGGCTGGCGCTCAGGCGCTCGCTCAGGGCATAGGAGCCCCCCGCCGACAGGCCGAGGGTGCGGCGCTGGCCACGGCCGACGCTGATGTCGGCGCTGATGACATCACTGTTGAAGTCCTGCGCCAGGCTGGCGCCCAGGCTGAGGCTGCCGCGTGGCAGCGTCAGCGCGTGGGTGAGGCCCACGCGGCCGTCGACGCGGTTGCTCGCGCCGCCGCCGCTCTGGTCCAGGGCACTCACGCTGGCATCGAGCTTGGTCGTGCTGTTCTCCGTGTTGCGCGCCACGGCGAGAGAGTTCGACAGCGACAGGGTGCGCGTGACGCCAATGGGCGTCGCGACGAGGGACAGGTTGTCATTGATTTCCAGGCCGGCCTGCACGCTGCTGTCCAGCGTCCATTGGTCGGCACGAGCGGCCGGCGCGGCCAGCGCTGCGGCCGCTGCCAGGCAGACTGGCCAGCGCCGCGCCCGCGGCGGGCCTGCCAGCGCTGCCAATCTCACGGCACCAGCAGCACGTCTCCGCTTTGCAGCGTGATGTTCTGCGACAGGTCGCCGGACTTGCGCACGCGCGAGTACTGAAACGGCAACGAGACCGACTTGCCGTCGATCTTGCGGATGATGCGGATGTCGTCCTCCGACGCGAACGGCGTCAGGCCGCCGGCGATGCTCAGCGCCTGCAGCACGTCGATGTTGCGCCCCAGCGGCAACTCGCCGGGCTTGTTGACGCGGCCGATGACATAGATGCGCACGCTGGCCACCCGCACCACGGTCACTGTCACCACCGGTTCGGGAATGAACTTCTCCAGTCGCTTGATCAGCTCGTCGCGCACCTGCGCGGCAGTCATGCCCGCGACGATGAAGTCGCCCGCGAGCGGGAACGAGATGCCGCCGTCCGGGCGCACCAGCACGGCGGCCTTCAGGGTCTCGTCGCGCCACACGGAAATGTCCAGCGCGTCCTCGGGCCCGATCACATAGGCCGGGCTCGACGGCAGCGGCGCATCCGCCCGGTCGCCCCAGTTCAGCGGTGGCCCGCCGATTCTCACCGGCGGCGGCGCTTCGTTGCGAAAAAACGGCAGGCTCAGGTTGGGCAGGCTCAGACTGGAACAACCGGCCAGCAGCGCCAAGGCGGCCACGGTCAGGCAGCGCACCGCGGCGCTGGTTGCAAGCGCAAGATTCATTGGGATGGGGCCTCACCGGTTGATCGACGGCACGAAGCGCTCTGCCTCGGCCTTGTCGCGATAGTCTTGCACGAGATTGAACATCTGCACGTCGCCCAGGCCCAGTACCAGGTCACGTTGCTTCACCACGTCGGTCACGGTCTTGCCGCGCCAACGGTCGACCAGCTCGGCGCTCAGCTTGACCAGGCGCGTGTTCTTGTCGGTGCACTCGCCCACCAGCGCCACCTGGGCATCGTGCTGGCGTTGCAGCACAGCCAGCTGTTCGTCGCGAACGCGGGTGAACTGAGCCAGCTCGCGGCCCTTGCCCGCCTGCGCTTCGTCGCCGGCTCGCTTCTGCTCAGCCAGCTGCTGCTCCAGCGAGGCCACGGCCGCCGTCAAGCGCACCCGCTCGGCCTCGGCGACCTTGAGTTCGTCGGCGGTCTTGCGCAACTGCCCCTTGAGCGAGCCCGACTGGCGCACCTGCTCGGCCGCGGCCTTGTCGGCAGTAGCCTTGTCGGCTTCGAGCTTGCTCTTGGCAGCCTGGGCTTCCTGCAGTTGCTGCTGCAGCGCCTGGGCTTGCAACTGGGCGCGGCGCGCCGCGCGCTCTGCGTTCTTGTCGGCCGGCTGGGCCCAGGCGCCCAGTGTCGTGCCGGCCAGGCACAGGGCCAGGACGAAGGGGGTGATGCGCGAGGCCATGCTCAGAAGCGCACGTTGAGATCGAACTGCACCACGTCGATCGACAGCGGCGCGCCGCTGATCGAGTCGCCGCTGAAGATGCGCAGCGACGCGGCCGTGTTCTTGGCCAGGCCGACGCTGGCGCCGATGATGTAGCCCTTGGCGTCGGTGCCGCCGAGGCGGAAGTCGCTGTCGGTGAAGGCGTCGAGCACGGCGTCGCGCTCGACGCGTTTGAAGGCGGCGAAGGTCTGCCAGTCGCCGCGCTTCTTCAGCTCGTTGTCGCCCAGCACCACGCGCACCTGGTAGCCCTTGGTCTGCGCCTGCACATCGGTGCCGACGCGCTGGCTCACGGCCTTGCGGTCGAAGCCGAGGTTGGTCACGTAGTCACCGATCACGGTCACGCGCTTGCCGGCGAAGGCCGGGAAATCGATCTGGCCCGTCAGGTTGAGCAGCTGGTACTCGGCGGCCAGGCCGAGCAGCGGCCGGTTCGGGTCGGAGGAGATGTTGTAGTAGGTGTTGCCCTTCTGGGCAAAGGCCGGTGCGGTGAACTCCTTGAGCGAGGAGCCCGCCGCGCTCGGCACGCCGAGCAGCTTGTTGTAGTGGTAATAGCCCAGGCCGAGGCGTGCGCCGATGCCGCTTTGCACACTGGCCATCGAGGCGCCGATCTGCGCGCCGAACAACCACTTGTCGGCCGACGAGAGCTCCACTTCCTGCACCGGCATCGCGGCCAGGGTGGCGAAGCCGCGGATGCGGTCGGTGATGCGCGGCGTCCACTGCGCGGCCACGCCGTCGAAGCTGAGGTCGTTGGCCCACACCAGGTCGGTGCCGTACCAGGGGTTGCCGAAACGCCCGGCGATGACGTTGACGCTGTCGCCATAGCGGTAGCGAAGGTAGGCGCGGTCGATCAGCACCGTGTAGCGGTTGCCGAAGTTGCCCAGGGTCTGGTTGGCCGAGAGCGGGTCGGTGGCGCTGCCGGTGGACAGGCGCACCCCCGCCGACCAGTTGTCGTCGATGGTGGCGGTGAGGCCGATGCGAGCGCGCACGCGCAGGCGCTCGCGGTCTTCGCTCACATTGGCCAGCGCCAGGGCGCGGGTGCGGTTGGTTTCGCTGATGCTGATCTGCGGCGCGTTGCCGTCGGCAAAGCGGTCGAGCTGCAGGCGGGTGCGCACGTCGCCCTCCCACTCCAGGCCGCGTGTCCACGACGGCACGGCGCCGGGGCCGGCCCAGCCTTCGCGCACCGCCTGGGCCTGCAACTCGACGCGCAACTCGTCCTTCAGCTCCTTGCGCACGAACTCGGGGATGTAGCCGACGCGCACGGTGGGTGCTGGTTTGGCCGCGGCCGCGGTGCCCGTGGCACGTGCCGCGGCTGCGGGCAGGGCCACCTCGCTCAGCAGGGCTGCACCCTTTTCGCGTGAGAGCACGCCCTGCTCGATCAGCTGGGCGATGAGCTTGGCGGTGGCCGCGCGCACCTTGTCGATGTCGGCGTCCTGGGCCAGAGCTATGGGGGCGGCGCAGGCCAGCGACAAGGCGAGGGCCAGGGGAGTCAGGGTGCGATGCATGGGGGTGTGTTTCATGGCGCTCACGAGCGGTTGCTCAGTCGCAGCTGCATCGGCCGCATCGAGCTGGGTGGAACATCCTTGAGGGGGCTCATGTCCAGCAGGGTCAGCTGGATCTGCTCATCGGTTTGCGGGTTGCCCGAGCTGGAGACGATGTCGGCCTTCTGCACCTTGCCGTCGTCACCGAGCCAGACCTTGACCACGACGCGGAACTCGTCCTTGAGCACCTTGCGGTTGCGCTGCAGGGCCTCGAAGAACTGGCGCTGCAGCAGGCCCGAGTAGTAGGCTCCGCCGCCGCCACCGCCGCCCGTGGTGAGCAGGTCGCGACCACCGCGGCTGGCCGCCAGGCCGAAGCCGTCGCTGCCGGCGGAGGCATCGGCGTCCACACCGAGTGGCTTGTCGGAGGCGGGCTTCTCGTCGGCGGCCTTGGGCTCGTCGGGCTTGGGCACGTCCTTGGGCTGGTCGATCTTGACTTCTTCCTTCACCTTCTGCGGCTCGGGCGGCTTTTCGGGCGGCTTGGGCGGCGGCGGGGGCGGCTGCTTGAGCAGGGCCACGTTCTGCACGCCCTTGGGCTTGCCCGCGGGCGCCGCCATGAACTTCGTGACCATCAGCACCATGACGGCGATCAGGCCGACCAGGCCCACCGCAATCACCAGGTTCCTCAACCAGGGACGGCCAGGGGGAGTTTCGTCTTCGAGGTACATGGTGCAAGGCGCGCGGCTACTTCACCAGGCGCTGCGTGACCAGGCCGATTTGGGTGATGTCCAGGCGGCCCATCAGGTCGAGTACGTCCACCACCTTCTCGTAGCTCACTATGGCGTCGCCCTTGATGACCACCGGGATGCTCGGGTTCACGGCCTTGATCTGGCGCAGCCGGTCTTCCAGCTCCTGCAAGGTGACGGGGTAGGTGTCGAGAAAAATCTGGCCATCGTCACGGACCGTGATGGCTTTGGTTTGTGGCTTGGCCAGGCTGGGTGCGGCGCTGGCCTTGGGCAGGTTGACCTTGATGCCTTGCACCGAGGCCGTCGTCATGATGATGAAGATCACCAGCAGCACGTAGGACAGATCGAGCATCGGCACGACGTTGATTTCGTCGTAGGCCTTGCCGCCCTCTTGCATCTTCATGGAGCGGCCCTCACTCCGAGTGGTTCTCGGCGAACCGGGTGACCAGTTCGTCGACGAACACGTGCATGTCGGAGACGATCGATTGAACC
>JANNFB010000196.1:0-4261 GCA_031379365.1 Burkholderiales bacterium | reverse complement strand
CAGCCAACGGTGCAGCCCCCGCCGTTGAGCATTGGTACCGCGGCACGGCCGACGCCGTGTTTCAGAACCTCGACATCATCGAGTCCTCGCACCCCGAGTACATCGTCGTGCTGGCAGGTGACCACGTCTACAAGATGGACTACTCGTTGATGCTGGAAGACCAAGTGCTCAACGGCGGGGGCTGCACCGTTGGCTGCATCGAGGTCCCGCGCGCCGAGGCCAGCGCCTTCGGCGTGATGGCTGTCGATGAGCAGCGCCGCATCACCAGCTTCGCCGAGAAGCCGGCCAATCCACCACCGATGCCGGGCAAGCCGGCGATGTCGCTGGCCAGCATGGGCATCTACGTTTTCGATGCGGCCTACCTGTACAAGCTGCTCGAAGAAGACCTCGCCGACCCGAGCTCGAGCCACGATTTCGGCAAGGACGTGATTCCGCGCACGGTGGCCCAGGGCCGAGCGCTGGCCCACCCGTTCGGCATGAGCTGCATTGCCAATGCCAACGGCGCGCCGCCCTACTGGCGCGACGTCGGCACCATCGACGCGTTCTGGGCGGCCAACCTGGATCTGGCCTCGATCAATCCCGAACTCGACATCTACGACACCGACTGGCCGATCTGGACCTACCAGCGCCAGCTACCGCCCGCCAAGTTCATCCCCGACCGCAATGGCTCGCACGGCATGACGGTCAACACCATCGTCTCGGGCGGCTGCATCATCAGTGGTTCGCATGTCGCCAATTCGGTGTTCTTTTCCAATGTGCGGGTCGACTCGTTCTGCAACATCGATCAGGCCGTGGTGCTGCCCGGCGTGACGATGGAGCGCAACTGCCGCATCCGCAAGGCGGTGATCGACCGCGGCTGTGTCCTGCCTGCGGGCCTGGTGGTCGGTGAGGATGCCGCGAAGGACGCGGCGCGCTTCGAGCGCACCGAGGGCGGTGTGGTGCTGATCACGCGCGACATGCTGGCCAAGTTGTGACGCCTGCTGCCTCTGCGCGGCGCATGGCAGCCGCGCCGCGCGTGCTGCACGTCGGCGCCGAAATCTTTCCCTTGCTCAAGACCGGCGGCTTGGCCGATGTGCTCGGTGCCCTGCCGATGGCCCTGCGCCGAGCCGGCGCCGATGCGCGCGTGCTGCTGCCGGCCTTCCCGGCCCTGTTGTCGGCCCTGACGGCGGTGCGCGAAGTGGGCGCGTTGCCTCCGCAGTGGAGCGGCAAGCCAGCCACCCTGCTGGCCGGTCAGTTCGAGGCTGTACCGCTGGCGGGTCTGCCGGTCTACTTGCTGCAGCACGACGCCCTGTTCGGCCGCAGCGGCAACCCCTACAGCGACGCCGCCGGCGTGGCCTACCCCGATAACCACCGCCGATTCGCTTTGCTGGGCCAGGCCGCGGCGCGGCTGGCCGAAGGCGCCGACGCCGGCTGGCTGCCTCAGGTCGTGCACAGCCATGATTGGCATGCCGGCCTCGCGCCGGCCTACCTGGCCTTCGCGCGCAGCGCCGGATTGAGCCAGGCCGCCAGCGTGTTCACGATCCACAACCTGGCCTACCAGGGCCTGTTCCCGGCTTCGGTGTTCGGCGAGCTCGGCTTGCCCGCCGGCGCGTACACGCTGCATGGCGTCGAGTTCCACAACCAGGTTTCGTTCATGAAGGCGGCGCTGCACTTCGCCGATCGCATCACCACGGTGAGCCCGACCTATGCGCGCGAAATCCAGGGCCTCGAGCTCGGCTGCGGCCTCGATGGTCTGCTGCGCCAGCGCAGCGAGGTTCTCTCGGGCATCCTGAACGGCGTCGACGAACAGGTCTGGAACCCGGCCGATGACGCTGCGATAGCCCGCACCTACGGCGCCGGGCACATGGCCGGCAAGGCGGTCTGCAAGGCCGCGCTGCAGCGCGAGTGCGGCTTGACGGTGCAGAGCGAGGCCCCGCTGTTCAGCGTGATCAGCCGCCTGACCGAGCAGAAGGGCCTGCACCTGGTGGCAGAGACGGTCCAGCAGATCGTGCAGCGCGGCGGGCAACTGGTGGTGCTGGGCAACGGCGAGCCGGCGCTCGAAGCCGCGTTCGCCCGTGCGGCACAGGCGCAGCCGCAGCACGTGGCCCTGCGCCAGGGCCTGGACGAGGCGCTGGCGCATCGCATCTTCGCCGGCAGTGACGTGACACTGGTGCCCTCGCGCTTCGAGCCCTGCGGGCTGACCCAGTTGTATGCACTGAAGTACGGCAGCCTGCCGCTGGTTCGCCGCACCGGCGGTCTGGCCGACACGGTGATCGACTGCAGCCTGGAGGAGCTGGCCGATGAGCGCGCCACCGGCTTCGTCTTTGACCACTTCGACGCGGCCGACCTCACCCGCGCGTTGCGCCGCGCCTTTGCGCTGTGGGCGCGGCCGCGCGACTGGCGGGGCGTGCGCGAGCGGGCAATGGCGCAGCACTTTGGCTGGGACGCTGCGGCGGCCAGCTACCTCGCGCTGTACCGCAGCCTGGTCACGGCCTGACGCTGCGCGCGCGAATGCCCTGCATCGTCACCAGGCCCTGAACGACGCCGGCGCTGTCGACGACGTTCAGGCTGTCGACGCCCACCGCCAGCATCATCGCCAGCGCATCGCGCAGCGTCGCGTCAGGCGCGACATGGTGCCCATGGCCGATGGCGGCTGCCGGCTCGAGCGCGGCGTCGGCACGCACCAGCGCCAGTCGCTTCAAGGCCCGGTCGGCGCCGACAAAGGCTTCGACGAAGGCATCGGCCGGCCGCGTCAGCAGCGCCTGCGGCGTGTCGTACTGGACCAGCGCACCTTCGCGCAGGATCGCGATGCGGTCGCCGACCTTCAGCGCCTCGTCGATGTCGTGGGTGACGAAGACGATGGTCTTCTTCAGCGCCTGCAAGATCTTCAGCAATTCGTCCTGCAAGTGCTTGCGCGTGATCGGATCGATGGCGCCGAAGGGCTCGTCCATCAGCATCACCGGCGGGTCGGCGGCCAGTGCGCGCGCCACGCCGATGCGCTGTTTCTGGCCGCCCGACAATTCGCGCGGGAAACGCCCGCGGTACAGCGCAGGGTCCATGCCGACCAGGTCCATTAACTCATCGACGCGGCGCGTCGTCCGGGCTGCGTCCCAACCGAGCAATCGCGGCACCGTGGCTACGTTGTCGGCAATCGTCCAGTGCGGGAACAGGCCGACATGCTGGATCACATAGCCGACGCTGCGCCGCAATGCCACTGCATCCTGCGCCATCACGTCGCGGCCGGCGACGCGGATGCGGCCGGCGTCGGGCTCGATCATGCGGTTGATCATGCGCATCGTGGTCGTCTTGCCGCAGCCCGAGGGGCCGATCAGCACGCAGACCTCGCCGGCCGGGATCGTCAGGGACAAGCCGTCCACCGCCGGTCGCGACGCCCCGGCAAAGCGTTTGGTGATGGCTTCGATCTCGATCACGGCGTGCGCATCCCGAGCGGCGTCAGGGCCTTCTGCAGGCCGCCGAACAGGCGGTCGGCACCGATCGACAGCAGCGTGGCGGGAATCGCACCGACGAGCAGTTGCGGCATCTCCATCATCGCAATGCCGGCGGTGATGAAGTCGCCCAGGCCGCCGCCGCCGATGTAGGCCGCCAGCACGGCGCCGGAGACCACCTGCGCCGCGGCGATGCGGATGCCGGCGAAGATCACGGGCACGGCCAGCGGCAATTCGACCTGGCGGATGACCTGGGCACGCGTCAGGCCCATGCCGATCGCCGCGTCGACGACATCGGCATCGACCTGGCGCATCGCGGTCCAGGTGTTGATCAGGATCGGCGGCAGCGCCAGCAAGGTCAGGGCGAACAGGGCCGGCGCAAAGCCCGTCCCGAGCAGCGGCATCACCAGGGCCAGCACCGCCAGTGACGGCAGGGTGCGGCCGATGTTCGCGCCGGCGATCGCGACTTGCGCAGCGCGCGCGTGCGACGACACCCAGATGCCCAGCGGCACGGCGATGGCGATCGCCAGACCGAGGGCGCTGGCGGACAAAGCCACATGCGTTCGCAACGCGGCGAGAAAACGCTCCGGGTGGGTGGCGATGAACTGCCAGGCTTCGAGCAACAGCATCTTTTCTTCCAAGCTCAGGCGCTGCGCCGGCGCAGACGGCCTTCGAGCCGGGCCAGCAGCGTGTCGGCGGCCACGGCCAGCGCGCAGGCCGTCAGCGCGCCGGTCCAGATCTTCGGCGCGAAATCGTTGCTGATGCCGGCGAAGATCAGCGTGCCGAGTCCGCCCGCATTGACGTATGCGGCGACCACCGTGACGCTGATCACCGTC
>JANNFB010000193.1:0-3947 GCA_031379365.1 Burkholderiales bacterium | reverse complement strand
ATGCGCCCTCGTTCTCATGCGATTGAACGCGATTCGGCATCAAGGGGGCGTCCCAGCGGCCTGGCAGAGCCAGAGCCGCGTCGGCGGCTGAGGACAGCGCCTGCCGCGTTCTGCGCGCAGGGTCGCTAGCGGGTCAGGAAGGCCAGCACCCGGTCCGCGAAGCGGCCGTAGGGCGGCATCAGGAACTGCAGTGTGCTGCGGCGCGCCTGGTAGAACACCGGCCGCAGCTTGGAGAAGGTCTCGAAGCCTTCGCGGCCGTGGTAGTGGCCCATGCCCGAGGCGCCGACGCCGCCGAAGGGCAGATCATGTTGGCCGACATGGAACAGCGCATCGTTGACCGACACGCCGCCCGACATCACCCGATCGAGCAGCTTCTGCACTTGATGTTCGTCGTGGCTGAAGGGGTAGAGCGCCAGCGGCCGCGGCCCGGCGTTGATGTGTTCGATGACGCTGTCGAGCGAGGTGTAGCCGCGCAGCGGCAGGATCGGGCCGAAGATCTCGCGCTGCATGACGAGGCTGTCGTCGGGTGCGTCGAGCACGATGTGCGGCGCGATCTTACGTGTGACGATGTCGTAGGGCGGGCCGTTGAGCAGGGGGATGACCGTGGCGCCGCGCGCGCGCGCATCGTCGAGCATATGCAGCAGGCGGTCGAAGGCGGCTGGGTCGATGATCGAGGTGTAGTCGGGCGATTCGAGCCGCGGGTAGCGCGCCGATACGATCTCGCGCGCCAGTTGCACGAAGGCCGTGATCTGGGTCTGCGGCAACCAGGCGTGGTCGACCGAAGTACAGATCTGGCCCGCGTTCAGGAACTTGGCGAACAGCAGGCGCTCGGCGGCCGTGCGCAAGGGGTAGCCGTCGCAGACGATGGCCGGCGATTTGCCGCCGAGTTCGAGCGTCACCGGGCACAGGTTGGCGGCGGCCGCGGCCATCACGGCGCGGCCAGTCGCGCCCGAGCCGGTGAAGAGCAGGTGGTCGAAGGGCAACTGCGAGAACGCGACGCCGACGCCGCCTGTCTCGTCGAAAAACTGCAGCTTCTCGGGCGGAAAGTAAGCCGGCATCTTGGCGATCAGCAGCGCGGCCAGCTGGCGCGAGTTCTCGCTCATCTTGACCATGGCGCGGTTGCCGGCGGCGAAGATGGCGGTCAGCGGCACCAGGCTCAGGTTGAGCGGGAAGTTCCACGGCACGATCACGCCGACGACGCCCAGGGGCTGGGGCACCACGCGGTTGCGCGCGCCGAGAAAGTTGCGCAGATCGACGCCGCGGCGCTGCGTCTGCATCCAGCCGCGCAGGTGCTTGAGCGTGTGGTCGATGCCGTCGATGGCCGGGAACACCTCGGCCAGCAGGGTCTCGTGGTGCGAACGGTGGCCGTAGTCGGCGCTGATCGCGTCGCACAGCGCCTGCTTGTTCTCGCGCACGAAGCGCTGCAGCGTGCGCAGGTCGGCAATGCGCTCGGCGCGGCTCGGGACCGGGTGCGCAAAGTAGGCCGCGCGCTGGCGTGCCAGCGCGTCCGGCAGCGATGTGGTGGGGGCCGCAGTGGAGGCGGGCAGAGGAGTGGGTCGGGGCATGGGCAAGGGGCAGCAGCGTGTTGCCAAAGTATCGGCCCGGGCGACCGCGCGCGCCTAGGCGCGCCGACCTACCGCCGTGCTGCCACACAATCTTGCGATGACCGACCTGCAGCGCAGCACCGACCTCCGCCTGGCCACCGCCCTCGTCTTCGTCGCCCCGGCGCTGTGGAGCGTGAACTACCTGGTGGCGCGCTGGGCGCCCGGCGTGATTGCGCCGCACATGCTGGCGTTGGGGCGCTGGACGGTGGCGGTGCTCCTGCTCGGCCTGTTCTGTTGGCGCGAGCTGCGCGACAAACGCCACCTGATCCGCGCCGAGGCCGGCCATTTCATCGTGCTGGGTGCCCTGGGCATGTGGGTCTGCGGCGCCTTCGTCTACATCGGTGGGCGCACCACGCTGGCGGTCAACATCGGCCTGCTGTACGCCGCCTCGCCGGTGCTGATCGCCCTGGCCTCCGCGCTGTGGCTGCGCGAGCGCTTCTCGGTTGGCCAGGGCTTGGGCGTGGCGCTGGCCCTGGCCGGCGTGCTGCACATCCTGTTCAAGGGCGATTGGGCGGCGGCGCGGCAGCTCGGCATCAACCCCGGTGACCTGTGGATCGCGGTGGCAGTGCTGTGCTGGACCGCCTACTCGCTCCTGCTGCGCGCCTGGCCGTCGGCCTTCGGCTCGCTGGCGCGGCTGACCTTGATCGCCTGCGGCGGGGTGCTGGTGTTGATCCCCTTCACGCTGTGGGAGGCACTCTACTGGCTGCCTTCGACGCTTTCGTGGCAGAGCGCCGGCCTGGTGCTGGCGGCGGCCCTGCTGCCCGGCGCAGCGGCCTATGGCGCCTACTCCTTCATGCAGCGCGTGCTGGGCGCCGCACGCGTGGCCGTGGTGCTCTACCTCGGGCCGCTGTACAGCGCTGCCATCGGCTGGGCGGTGTTGGGTGAGCGCATCGAGGGCTTCCATGCCGTCGGGGCGCTGCTGATCCTGCCCGGTATCTGGTTGTCCACGCGCAGATGAGGCCCACCCCCGTAGCGGCTTTGCCGCTCCCCCTCAAGGGGGCCACGCAGGCAGACGGACAAAGCGCCGTCTGCGGCGTGTGCTTGGCGGAACGCGGGGCGCCCGTGTCTGCCCTGGCGGTTGGCAGAAGGGGTAGGCTGCGCCATGGCGACTCTGGAGTACGACGATGAAACTCACGCCCGAACAACACGCTGCCTTCGAGCGCGACGGCTACCTCTTCTTCCCTGGCCTGTTCAGCGCCGCCGAGATGCAGCCCATGCTGAGCGCGGTGCCCGAGCTGTACAGCCGCCGCGAGCCCTACAACGTGCGCGAGAAGGGCACGGATGCGGTACGCACCAACTTTGCGGCCCACCTGGCCAGCGAGCCTTTCGCGCGCTTGGCGCGCCACCCGCGCATGGTCGAGCCGGTGCAGGACCTGCTGGGCGAGGCGCTCTACATGCACCAGTTCAAGATCAACGGCAAGATGGCCTTCGAGGGCGATGTCTGGCAGTGGCACCAGGACTACGGCACCTGGATGAACGACGACATGATGCCGACCGAGCGGGCCATGAACGTGGCCATTTTCCTCGACGACGTGAACGAGTTCAACGGCCCGCTGATGTTCATCCCGGGCAGCCACAAGAAGGGCGTGATCGACGCCAAGCACGACCTGACGACCACCAGCTATCCGCTCTGGACGGTGGACAACGCGCTGATCGCGCAACTGGTGCAGCGCGCCGGCGGCAAGCAGGGCGGCATCGCCTCGCCCAAGGGCCCCGCGGGCTCGATGATCCTGTTCCATTCCTGCCTGGTGCACGCCTCGACCAGCAATCTCTCCCCGTGGAACCGTGTCAGCGTCTACCTGAGCCTGTGCGCGGTCAGCAACCACATCCGGCGCTTCAAGCGGCCCGAGTTCATCGCTCACCGCAACTTCACACCGATCGACTGCCTGCCCGACGACTGCCTGCTCGTCGATTACCCCGTCGAGGTGCCGTGGAAGCAAGGCATGCCGGCCAGCGCGATGGCCACGTCGAGCGACCCGATCGCGGACACCAAGAAGGCGGCCTAAAGTGAAGGCTGTGCCGATGGCGATGGCCGCTTCCGGCCTTTTGCAGACGTTCGCACACGCATTCGAGCGATGGCGCGGGATCAGGCCGACGGGGCGCTCTGCTCCGCGAATGTCCCCCGAGTCGGGCTGCGCCCGCCTCTCCTCCTTGATTTCGCTGCGCAGAGCGCCCCGCCGTCCCGATCCGAGGTGCTTGGGCTGTTCGCGGGTGGAGGGCCGCCGAAGCTCGTGGCCGGGGCCGCCGGGTGCCCGCCGCAGCTAAATAACGGGGGAGCCCTGGGCGCAGCCCGGGGCGGTGGACAGTCGCGGAGGCGGGCGCCCGGTGGCCTCGGCCGGCGCG
>JANNFB010000190.1:0-2857 GCA_031379365.1 Burkholderiales bacterium | reverse complement strand
CAGGCATCAAGCTCGGCACGCGTCGGCGCCCCCGCGCTGCCCATGCCATGCGCGCATTTGTAGGCCGCGGCGGCGCAGGCCCACCGCACGGCGTCGGGCGCGGCCCGGCGCTCGGCCAGGGCGATGGCGAGGGCGGCGGGGAAGACATCACCGGCGCCGGTGGTGTCGATGGCGGTGACCTGCGGCGCGGCCACTTGCTGCGGCGGGTGGCCGCGCTGGGTGATGAATCGCGCCCCCGCGGCGCCCTGCGTCACGAGCGCCATCTGCGGCCCGAGGGTCAGCACGGCGGCCAGCGCGGCGTCGGTGTCGTGCCCGCGCGCCCAGAGGTGCAGGCCAGGCTGCGAGAAGGCCACGCATTGCGCCAGCGGCACCAGGCGGTCCAGGTCGGCCAGCGGCGCGAGTTCGCCGTCCAGCACCGAGAGCACGCCGCGCCGGCGCGCCCAGGCCAGCGCGGCGGCGGCGCCGTCGGCCCAGCGCGGGTCGGCCAGCACCACATCGGCGCCTTCGAGTTCGCGCGTGTCGAGCGGGTGCGCGCGCGTGAGCGCTTCGCCGCGATGGATCACGATCTGGCGCTCGCCGTGCGCGTCGACGATGATGGAAGCGAGCGATGTGGAGCAGCCACGCACGCCGGCCAGGCCGCGCGGCTCGACGCCTTCTGCAGCGATGCGCCGGCGCAGGAAATCGGCGGCGGCATCCTCCCCCACGCGCCCGATCAGGCGCACGCTCGCGCCCAGGCGCGCCGCGGCGATCGATGCGTGCAGCGCCATGCCACCGGCCAGCGTCTGGTAGCGGCGCGCGAGGGTCTTCGACGATCCCCCCGGGATCTGCTCGACCTCGAAGACGTGGTCCAGCGCGGCGTGGCCGACGCAGGCGATGCGAATGGGTCTATCGAGCGTTACGTCACGCATGACACAAGACCCGTTCGCCCTGAGCTTGTCGAAGAGATGGCCGTGCACAATGGCCCGACCACGCGGCGCGGGCGGTGCATCAGCGTTGCATGGGCCTGAGTGCAGGCCAGATTGAATGGCAGCGCGCAGCCGGCAAACAGCGGCATTACCCGCTTCTCGAGGCTTTCTTGCAAGCCCGTGCGGCGCATTCCCGCGCGCAGCGGCTCCGACACCACGTTGGTGGCTCGCAGGATCACTGCTCGAAGCTCGGCGAGCGTGCGGGAGCCTTGCTGCGCGCCTGCTCGAAGACGGCGAATTCGTCGTCGGTCAGCTTGGCCCGCCGGCCTATGTCAGCCAGCAGCAAACCCAGCTTCACCCGCCCACGAGGGCTGACGGCGGACGCCAGGATCTCGCGCACCTCGGCCTCCATGCTGTGGCCACGACGCGTGGCCCGTGCGCGCAGCGCGCGGTGCACCGCATCGGGAATGTTGCGGACCGTCAGCATGGCCATCTCGATCGCCCTCTCGAACCCCGAATGCATGCATCGTAGCGTGATGCCTGCATTTGTCGCGCGGCGCGCGGCTTCGACAAGCTCAGCCCGAACGGTCAGGACTTCATGTGCTTGTGGACGCGCTCGACGTGCTCGCGCGCAGCGAGGCCAACACCGCCTCGGCCACCTCGATGCCCTCAAGCTCGGCCTTCCGGCGCAGGGCCTCGCGCCGCGCACCGGGCAGGCGCACGCCTTCGTCCTTGAGCATCTCGGCCACCAGCACCTCGATGCGGTCGAGGTAGGCCGCGCTGCCAGCCAACGCGCCCGGGTCGATGACGATGAAGGCCTGGCCGATGCGCGGGCGGTTGCCTTCGTCGACGAAGAAGCTCGAAGCCTCGAAGCCGAACTGCGCGCCGATCACGGCCGTGACCAACAGTTCGACGACCAGCGCCAGCATCGCGCCCTTGGTGGAGGTGGCGGCCCCGATCGGCAGCATCGAGCCTTCGAGTGCGGCCTTGGCATCGGTCGTGGGCTGTCCGGCCGCGTCGAGCGCCCAGCCGAGCGGGATCGGCTCGCCCTTCTTGGCCGCCACCATCACCTTGCCGCGCGCCACTTCGCTCAGGCTCAGGTCGATCATCAGGGCATCGCCCGCGCGGCGCGGGAACACGGCAGCAACAGGGTTGGTGCCGAAGATCGGGTGCTTGCCGCCCGCCGCCGGCATGGCCGCCGGTGAGTTGGCCAGCGCAATGCCGACCAGGCCCGCATCGGCCACCGCGCGCAGGTGATCGACGATCACGCCCGCGTGGTGGCTGTTCATCACGCCGACGAAAGCCACGCCGTGGGTGCGGGCGCGCGTGATGGCTTCGCGCACCGCGAACTCGCACGCCGGGAAGGCCAGGCCTTCGCCGGCGTCGACTTGCGCTGCGCCGCCGCGCTCGCGCGCCACCTTGGGCACTGCCTTGCCGTCGACGCGGCCGTTCTTCAAATGCGTGGCGTACTGCGGCACACGCGACAGGCCGTGCGAGCCGATGCCCTGGGCCTCGGCCAGAACCAGCGCGCGGGCGGTGGCTTCGGCCATGGTGGCGTTGGCGCCGGCGCGTTCGAGCGCGGCCTGCACCAGCCCACGCAACTCAGCGACGGTGACCTTCATGCCAGCGCCTCGAGCACCTTCTCGGCGATCAGGAAACTCACGCGTTCATTGGCCTCGGCTGTCACGCCGGCAATGTGCGGCGTGAGCAGCAGGTTCGGGCAATCGGCGAAGTGCGCGCTGGCGGGTACCGGCTCGGCGGCAAAGACATCGATTGCCGCGCCACTGTTCTGCCCGCTCTTCAGGGCCGCGGCCAGCGCCACTTCATCGACGATGCCGCCGCGCGCGGTGTTGATCAGCACGGCACCGCGCTTCATCGATGCAATGCGCGTGGCGTTGAACAGGTTCTTCGTCGAATCGACCAGGGGCACATGCAGGCTGATCACGTCGGCG
>JANNFB010000178.1:0-25238 GCA_031379365.1 Burkholderiales bacterium | reverse complement strand
TGGCGGCTCTCGACCACGGTGCCGGCGCCGTCGATGCCGGGCACCATCGGCCAGACCCGCACCACCGCGCCCTTGTCGGTCAGGGCCAGGCCGTCCTTGTAGTTCAGCGTCGAGTAATCGACAGCGACCAACACGCCGCCTTCTGGGAGCGGTGGCAGGCGCGCGTCATCGAGGGTCTCGATGCCGGCGCGAAAACCGTCCGCGTCCTTGTGCAGTAGCAGGGCCTTGAACATGACGGGTCGTCTCCGTTGTTATGGATGAGATTGCAGGCGATCGGACTGACGAGGTGCTGACGCCGCTAACTCGAACTCACCTCCGATATCCACCGCAAGCTATTGAAAATGCTGATATTTTCGCTGGCCGACGCCGGAGCGGTCGTGATAGGCTCGGCCCCACCATGCCAAGGTCAGGCCCCTTGATCTGCCTTCTGCCCCTGCGCGTCGTCGCGCTGGTGGCCAGCATGCTCGTGGCGGCCCCCACCCGGGCCGCACCCGAGGCACAAAGCGACCCCCTGCTGGCCCTGCTGGCCGAACGCGGCGCCTTGCCTGCGGCGGCTAGCCTTGTGAGCAGCATGCAGGCCCGGGCCGGCGACATCGTCATTGCCGCCATGAATTTCGTCGGCGTCCCCTACCAGCGTGGTGGCAACAACCATGAAAGCGGCTTCGATTGCAGCGGCTTCACGCGCCACATTTTCGGCCTGACCTTGGGACTGGCGCTGCCGCGAAGGGTTGATGACCAAGCAGGCGCGGAAGGCCTGGTCAGCGTACCCAAGTCGGAGTTACGCCCGGGGGACCTCGTGTTCTTCAACACCTTGAAGCGCACCTTCTCCCATGTCGGCATCTATGTCGGCGACGGCCGCTTCATTCATGCGCCGCGCAGCGGCAGCGAAGTTCGCCTCGAGGACATGCGCTACGCCTACTGGACCCAGCGCTTCACGGGCGCGCGTCGGGTGGCCGAAGCCGGGGTGGCCAGCGAAACGACCACGGCGCCGTCTCCGCGCTGATCGGCGCGGCACAATCGCCGCATGGGCGAAGCCGCTATCCCTCCCAACGTCATCCCGATCGCCGACCTGCGCTACCGCGCGGCCGTGCCGATCGTCCCCACCACGCTGCGCCCCGCCACGGGCCACTTGGGCGACGCCCTGGGTCGCCCGTTGCGCGATCTGCGCATCTCGGTCACCGACCGCTGCAACTTCCGCTGCAGCTACTGCATGCCCAAGGAAGTCTTCGACCGCGATTACGCCTTCCTGCCGCAGAGCTCGCTGCTGAGCTTCGAAGAGATCGCCCGCCTGGCCAAGGTCTTCGTCGGCCACGGCGTGCAGAAGATTCGCCTGACCGGCGGCGAGCCCCTGCTGCGCAAGCACCTCGAGACCCTGGTGGCAATGCTGGCCAAGCTGAACGCGACCGATGGGCGCCCGCTCGACTTGACGCTGACCACGAATGGCGCCTTGCTGGCGCGCAAGGCGCAGGCGCTGCACGACGCCGGCCTGCGCCGCGTGACGGTCAGCCTCGATGCACTCGACGACGCCATCTTCCGGCGCATGAACGACGTCGACTTCCCTGTCGCCGATGTGCTGGCCGGCATCGACGCGGCCCTGGCCGCCGGGCTGGGCCCCGTCAAAGTCAACATGGTCGTCAAGCGCGGCACCAACGACGGCGAAATCGTGCCGATGGCGCGGCACTTCCGCGAGCATTACGGCAACAGCGTGGTACTGCGTTTCATCGAGTACATGGATGTCGGCAACAGCAACGGCTGGCGCATGGACCATGTCGTGCCCTCGAGCGAGCTGATCGAGCGCCTGGGCGCCAGCTTCGGCCTCGAGCCGCTCGATGCGCAGACGGCTGGCGAAACCGCGCAGCGCTGGCGCTATGTCGACGGGGGCGGTGAGATCGGCGTGATTTCCAGCGTCACGCAGGCCTTCTGCCGCGACTGCAACCGCGCCCGCCTGTCGACCGAGGGCCGCCTCTACCTGTGCCTGTTTGCGAGCCACGGCCATGACCTGCGCCACCTGGTTCGCGAAGCCGCCGCCAGCGATGACGAGCTCAGCGGCGCCATCGCCGGGATCTGGGCCGGCCGCACCGACCGCTACTCGGAGTTGCGCGGCCGTGGTGTTGCGCAGGCCAGCGGCGAGCGCAAGGTCGAGATGCATTACATCGGCGGATGAACATGACCACCCCCGAAGCGCCTTCAGCGCTCCCCCTCAAGGGGGCACCGTCAGCGGCCCGGCAAAGCCGGTTCCGCGTCGGTTGCTCGACTCGACGCCCATGATGGTCAGCGAATCGATCACCGGCGTGATCCTGGCCGGCGGCCGCGGCAGCCGCATGGGCGGCGTCGACAAAGGCTTGCAGAACCACCAGGGCATGGCGCTGGCGCTCTACACCCTGCTGCGTCTGGGGCCGCAGGTCGGTCATGTGATGATCAATGCCAATCGTAACCTCGGCGCCTACGAGTCCTTCGGCGTGCCGGTTTGGCCTGACACGGTGGACGACTTCGCCGGGCCGCTGGCGGGCTTCCTGGCTGGGCTCGAGCATTGCCAGACGCCGCTGCTCCTGACGGTGCCCTGCGACACACCGAACTTCCCGGATGACCTGGCGGCTCGCCTGGCCGCGGCCCTGGCGGCCGAGGAGGCCGATCTGGCTTACGCCGTGACCCATGAAGGCGGCCAGGCACAGTCGCACCCGGTGTTCTGCCTCATGAAGAGCGCCCTGTCGGAGAGCCTGGTGGCCTTCCTGCAGGGCGGCGGGCGCAAGATCGACCGCTGGTTCGATCAGCACCAGGCCGTTGCAGTGCCCTTCCCCGACGCGGCGGCCTTCTTCAATGCCAATACCGCGGCCGAGTTGGCTCAACTGCAAGCGCCTCATGACCCCGCTGCCTGATCTGCAGATCCGTGCCCTCGTCGAGGCCGACCTGGCGGCCTACAAGGCCCTGCGCGATCACGCCCTGGCGCATCACGAAGAGGCCTTCACGTCGGACGCCTTGACGGAAGCCTCGCGCACGGTGCAAAGCTACCGTTCACGCCTCGGCGACCTGACCGATGGTGGCTTCACCCTCGGCGCGTGGCGCGGCGACCGGCTGGTCGGCGCCATCACCTGCGAGCGCGATCCGCGCAGCAAGGTGCGCCACATCGGTCACATCGTCGGCACCATGGTGGCCAGCGATCAGCAGGCGCAAGGCGTCGGCCGGGCCTTGCTGAACGCCTTGGTGGCGCGCGCCAGCGCCGACGACGAACTGCACCAACTCACGCTCAGCGTGACGGCCAGCAACAGTGCCGCCGTCCGTCTCTACGAGAGCGCCGGCTTTGCACGCTACGGCAGCTTGGCGCGGGCCATCCGCGTCGGTGGCCGCTTCCTCGACAAGCACCTGATGCAGTTGAACCTGCGATGAGCCTGCCGCCGTCCCTCGAGCAGATCGCCTCCTGCATCAGCGGCTACGACCCGAAGGCCCTGACGGTGGATGCCGCGCAGGCCTTCATCGCGCAGCTGGTGCCACGCGTCGAAGCGGTCGAGCGCGTGGCCCTGCGATCCAGCCTGGGCCGTGTGCTGGCACAGGACATCGTCTCGGCCATCGACGTGCCCTCGCACGACAACTCGGCGATGGATGGGTATGCCCTGCGCGGCAGCGACATCGCCGCCAACGGCGACACGCTGTTGCCGGTGGCGGGCACGGGCTTCGCGGGCCAGGCTTACGTTGGTGCAGTGGCGCCGGGCCACTGCGTGCGCATCATGACCGGCGCCGTCATGCCGGCCGGGCTGGACACTGTCGTGCCCCAGGAGTTCACCCAGGCCGAGGGCGGTGCCGTGCGCATCCCCGCGGGCGTGGTGCGTACCGGCGACAACCGCCGGCTGGCCGGCGAGGACCTGGCCCGCGGCGCTTGCGCACTGCGTGCCGGCCGCCTCCTGCGCCCGGCCGATCTGGGCCTGCTGGCCTCGCTTGGCCAGGCCGAGGTGCCGGTGCGGCGCAAACTGCGCGTGGCCTTCTTCTCCACCGGTGACGAGTTGCGCTCGATCGGCGAGCCGCTCGACGCGGGCTGCGTCTACGACAGCAACCGCTACACGATCTGGGCCATGCTGCAACGCCTGGGCTGCGAGGTGCTCGACCTCGGCGTGGTGCGCGACGACCCTGCAGCTCTGCGTGCGGCCTTCGGCCAGGCGGCGGCCAGTGCCGATGCAGTCATCACCTCGGGCGGCGTGAGTGTCGGCGAAGCGGACCACACCAAACAGATCATGGCTGAGCTGGGCGATGTGTTGTTCTGGCGTATCGCCATGCGCCCAGGGCGGCCAATGGCCATCGGCCGCATTGCCAACGGCGCCACGCCGGCCATCCTGTTCGGCCTGCCCGGTAACCCGGTGGCCGTGATGGTCACCTTCTATGCCTTCGTGCGCGAGGCCCTGCTGGCCATGAGCGGGGCCACGCCAGAGCCCCTGCCACGATTGCGCGCGGCCTGCGTCACGGCCCTGCGCAAGAAGCCGGGCCGCACCGAGTACCAGCGCGGCATCGTCAGCCGCAGCGCCGACGGACGCTGGCAGGTGGCCATCACCGGCAGCCAGGGCTCGGGCATCCTGTCGAGCATGAGCGCGGCCAATGGCATGGTGGTCTTGCAACATGACCAGGGCGATGTGGCCGCGGGCGACGATGTCGACGTGATCCCTTTCGACGGCCTCGTCTGAGGCCGCGGCAGGCTACTTCGCCAGAACCACGGCGTCGTCGAGCGCGGCTTCCGTGATCTCGCCCGGCACGCGCGAACGCGCGAACCAGGTGTAGACCGTGGGCACCACGAAGATCGTCAGCAGCGTGCCGAGCGACATGCCACCGACGATGACCCAGCCGATCTGCTGCCGGCTCTCGGCGCCAGCGCCCGTGGCGAGGGCCAGCGGCAAGGCGCCCAGCACCATCGCGCCGGTGGTCATCAGGATCGGGCGCAGGCGCAGGCTGGCGGCTTCCGTCACCGCCGCTCGCACGCTGAGCCCCTGCTGGCGCAATTGGTTGCTGAACTCGACGATCAGGATGCCGTGCTTGGTGATCAAGCCCACCAGAGTGATGAGCCCGATCTGCGAGTAGACGTTGAGCGTGCCACCCGACAGCTGCAAGGCCCCCAGCGCACCCACCATCGAGAGGGGCACCGCCAGCAGGATGATGAAGGGATCGACGAAGCTCTCGAACTGCGCCGCCAGCACCAGGAAGATGAAGAGCAGCGCCAGCACGAAGACCAGGCCCAGCGCACCGCTCGAGGCCCGGAACTCGCGGCTGACACCATTGAGCTCGGTGGCATAGCCCGGCTGCAGGAGCTTCGCGGCGGTGACATCCATGAAGTCGAGCGCCTCGCCGAGGGCGTAATTGGGCGCCAGGTTGGCAGTGATGGTGACGGAGCGGCGCTGGTTGAAGTGGTTGAGCTCGCGCGCCGCCACGCCTTCACGCACCTTCACCAGCGACGACAGCGGCACCATGGTGTCGTTGCGGCCGCGAACAAAGAGTTTCTCGATGTCGTCGGGTGTGGCGCGTCCCGCCGCCACGGTTTGAACGATGACGTCGTACTGGTCGGAGCCCCGCTTGTAGCGGGTCACGTTGCGGCCGCCGAGCATGGTCTCGACGGTGCGCGCGACCTGGTCCACGGCAATTCCCAGGTCTGCCGCGCGGTCGCGGTCCACCTCGATCAGCAGCTCGGGCTTGTTCAGGCGCAGATCGGTGTCGGGCTGCACGAAGCCGGGGTTCTTCTGCATCTCGGCCACGATGGCCTGCGTCGCGCGCTGCAGGCTCTCGTAGCTCTCGTTGGTGACAACAACGAAGTTGATCGGCTGGGCGCGGAAGCCCTGCCCCAGGCTGGGCGGCGTGATCGGGAAGGCCTGAACCCCAGGCAATGCGCTGAGCTGGGGCTGCAGCGCGCGCGCCAGCTCCTGCGTCGTGCGCGTGCGTTCGGTCCAATCCACCGTGCGCAGCAAGGCCGTGCCCTGGGCCACGCTGCTGTTGCCGCCGCCGCCGAGAAAGACGAAGACGCGGTCGAACTCCGGCTGGCGCATCGCTATGTTGCTCACCGCGTCGAGGTAGCGCCGCGTGTACTCGAGCGTCGAGCCTTCGGGTGCCGTGATCGGCAGGATGATGACGCCGCGGTCTTCCATGGGCGAAAGCTCGCTCTTGGCGGTGCTGAACAGCCAGACACTGCCGCCGCCACTGGCCAGCATCACCAGTAGCACGACCCAGCGGTGGTCGAGCACCCAAGCCAGGGCCCGGCCATAGCCGCGTGTCATGCCGACGAGCAGGCCTTCCATGCCGCGGTCGAAGGCGTTCGGACTCGGGTTGTGGCGCAGCAGTTTGCTGCACATCATGGGCGTGAGCGTCAGCGCCACGAAGCCCGACACGATGACCGCACCCGCCAGCGTGAGCGCGAATTCCGCGAACAAGCGCCCGGTGCGTCCGGGCGTGAAGGCCAGCGGCGCGAACACCGCGGCCAGGGTCAGGGTCATGGCCACCACCGCGAACGCAATCTCGCGCGCGCCCTTCACGGCGGCCTGGAACGGCGACAGGCCCTCTTCGATGTGGCGGTAGATGTTCTCCAGCACGACGATCGCGTCGTCGACCACCAGGCCGATGGCCAGCACCAGGGCCAGCAGCGTGAGCGTGTTGATCGTGAAGCCGGCCGCGGCCATCAAGGCAAAGGCGCCAATCAGGCTGACGGGAATCGTCACCAGCGGAATGATGGAAGCGCGCAGGGTGCGCAGGAACACGAACACCACCAGCGCCACCAGGGCCACCGCCTCGGCCACCGTGGTGTAGACCGACTTGATCGAGCGGTCGATGAAGACGGAGTTGTCGTTGGCCTGGATAACCGTCAACTGGGGCGGCAGATAGCGCTGGATCAGCGGCATCACGGCACGCACACCGTCCGACACCTCGAGCGGGTTGGCGGTGGCGTTGCGGATGATGCCGGTGGAGATGGACGGCACGCCGTTCAGGCGCACATAACTGCGCTCGCTGGCAGCCGATTGCTCGACCCTCGCCACATCGCGCAGGCGCACGGTGTAGCCGCCCGCCTGCTTCAGCGCGATCTCGGCGAACTGCGGCACGGTATTGAGGTCGGTGCGCGTGGTCACGCTGAACTCGCGCTGCTGACTCTCGATGCGGCCGGCGGGCACCTCGAGGTTCTGCTTGCGCAGCGCGTCTTCCACATCCGCCACCGTGATGCGGTAAGCGGCCAGGCGATCCGGGTCGAGCCAGATGCGCATGGCGTAGCGCCGGTCGCCGCCGACCTGGATGTCGGCCACACCCGGGATGGTTTGCAGGCGCGGCTTGACGACCCGGTTGATGATGTCCGTGACCTCGAGCGGGCTCATGGTCTCGCTCGTGAACGCGAGCCAGATCACCGGCTGCGCATCGGCCTCCACCTTGGAAATCTGCGGCTCGTCGGCCGCATCGGGCAGGCGCGCGCGCACCCGGCCAACACGGTCACGCACGTCGGCCGCCGCCGCCTCGGGCGGCTTGCTGAGCTTGAAGCGCACCGTGATCTGACTCTGCTCGGCGCGCGAGATCGAGGTCAGGATGTCGACGCCGTCGATGCCGGCAATGGCGTCTTCCAGCGGCTTGGTGATCTGCGACTCGATCACCTCCGACGAGGCACCCGTCAGGCGCGTGTTCACCGTCACCAGCGGCTCGTCGATGCGCGGGTACTCGCGCACCGAGAGCTGGTTGAAGGAGACGACGCCCACCAGCACGATGAGCAGCGACATCACGCTGGCCAGTACCGGGCGGCGGATGCTGAGTTCAGACACACGCATGGTCTGACCGTCAGGCAGGTGTGGCTGCGCGTGCAGCCGAAGCGGCGCCCGAGGCGGCGCCTGACGCTGCACCCGGCTTGCGCGGACCCGCGCCGCCGGCCGGCCGCTCCAGGTCGATCACACGCAGCGGCAGCGCATCGCCGCGCATGACGCGGGCCTGGCCCGCCGTGACCACCAGATCGCCCGCCGCCAGGCCTTCCAGTATCTCGACCTTGCCGGCCTGGCGCACGCCCAGCTTGGCTTCGATACGCTTGGAGACCAGCTGGGGCCGGCCCGGGCCCTCTTTACCAGCCGGCGCCGATGCGCCGGTCGGAGCCGGCACGGCCAGCACCAGGAACTGCTTACCTCCCTGCGGCACCAGGGCCTCTTCGGGCACCATCAAGGCGCGCTCCCGCACCGCGAAAACGACGCGTGCGCGGGCGAACATGCCCGACTTGAGCTCGGGCCCTGGCTTTTCCACCCGTGCCCGCACCAGCAGTGAGCGGCCATTCGCGTCCACTTGCGTATCGAGGGCCTCGACCAAGCCCACGAAGCTGCGCCCCGGCATGGCATCGAGCGTGATCTGCACCGGCAGGCCCGGCTTGACGGCCCCCAGGCTGCGTTCCGGCAGGCGGAAGTCGACCCACATGCGCGAGCGGTCTTCGAGGTTGACGATGTCGGCGCCGTCCTTCACATAGTCTCCCAGGCTGACGCTGCGGATGCCTGCCACGCCGTCGAAGGGGGCGCGAACCACCAGGCGCGCCAACTGGGCCTGGGCCAGCGCGACCTGGGCGTCGGCAACTTCAAGGGCCGCTGCGTTCTGGTCGACCGCGCTCTGGCTGACGAAGTTCTGCGTCTGTAGCTCGCGGCTGCGTTGCAGGTTGGTGCGCGCAATCGAGGCCTGCGCCTGCGCCTGCAGCAATTGCGCACGCTGCACGGTGTCGTCGAGCTGGGCCAGCAACTGGCCTCGGCGCACGCGCTGGCCATCGACAAAGCCGAGCTTGACGATGCGGCCGCTGACCTCGGGGCGCATCGTCACGGTCTGCGCCGCGCGCAGGCTGCCGACGGCTTGTGCGTCGTCCTCGATGCGCAGCGCCTCGACCTTGCCGAGTTCAACTGCCGCCGGGCCACCGCCTCCGCCGGCCCCAGGTCCGGACGCGCCGCTCCTGGCCGCCGAAGCGGCCGGCGCTGACGCAGCACTGGTGGCCCCCGCAGGCAGCTTGTTCTGCCACCACCAGGCGGCACCGCCGGCCGCGGCGATACCGACGACAGCGATCCAGGTGTGAAACTTCTTGAGGGCCATGCGATGAGAACTCCGAACCCGTAGACTGTAATCGCGGGCCTGTTTTCCTGAATCAGCACCGACCCGTTGGCTGGCCGTCCTTGTGCGCTGTGCAGCTACTGTGCCGCCGCACCGCGATTGGCCAGCGCATCGGCACGTTCGTTGCCGGGGTCGCCAGCATGGCCTTTGACCCAACGCCACTCCACTTTGTGCGTGGCCGCGAGGGCATCGAGCCGCTGCCAGAGGTCGATGTTCTTCACTGGCTTGTTGTCGGCGGTCTTCCAACCGCGCTTTTTCCAGTTATGGATCCAGGTCATGATGCCTTGACGGACGTACTGGCTGTCGGTGTAAAGCACGACGCGGCTGTCCCGCTTGAGGGCCGAGAGCGCCTCGATCACGGCGGTGAGCTCCATGCGGTTGTTGGTGGTCAGGGCCTCGCCGCCCCACAACTCCTTCTCGTGACCGCCGGTGCTGAGCCAGGCGCCCCAGCCGCCCGGCCCCGGATTGCCCTTGCAGGCGCCATCGGTGTAAATCGTGATGCTGTCGCTGCTCATCTCTCTTCTCGGTGCTGGTGTTGATTGGCGACGACGGCGGGCGCGGCCTGCGTTGCGGTTCGCTCGCGGCGGGCCAAGCCGACGAGGCGGATGCCACGCACGCGCTTGACTGCCACCAGCATGTAGATGGCGCCAAGCACTGGCCACCAGCGGTCACCGGTCCGGTCCATCCAGGCGAACCGGGCCAGCCAGTTCTCGGAGCCGAGCGGCGGCCGGTAGCCGCCGAAGCGCCCGCCTTCGACTTCGAAGCTGAGCAAGCGCAGCCAGTCGCGCAGACGCCAGTAGGCAATGAAGTCACCCGGGCGCGGCAGGAACAAGGGTCCGCGCCCCCCCAGGCGTTGGCGCACGCGGCCACAGCGCTGGCGCAAGCCCCACAGGCTGGCTGGGTTGAAACCAAGAATCACCACCCGCCCCTCGGGCACCAGCACGCGCTCGACTTCGGCCAGCGTCAAGTGCGGGTCGCGTGCGAGTTCGAGCGTGTGCGGCAGCACCACCAGGTCGATGCTGCGCTCTGGAAATGGCAGTGCATCGGTATCGCTGTAGAGCGCCACGGCACGCGGCTGGCCTTCGGCGTCGCAGGCCAGCCAGCGGTGCGGCATGCGGTTGTCGCGCAGGCCGTCGAGTTCCGGCAAGCCCAACTGCAGGGCGTGAAAACCGAACAGGTCGGTGACCACACGGTCGAGTTGGGCCTGCTCCCAGGCCAGCAGATACTGCCCAGGCGGCGTGCCCAGCCAGGCGGTCAGCTCATCGGCGCGCTGATTTGTGCTCATCAACGCTTGCAATTGCGGCGGAACCGTTGTGTCGGGCGGTGCATCTCAAAGCCTGGTTCCTATAATTGGGTCGTCTATCCGATGAGCTTGAGCCCCCTGCCTGCCAACATCCCCACCCTTCCCTGCAGCCCTCCGGCGGATGCGCAATCGCGTGAGTTGCAGCGTGGCAAAGCGGCGTGTGTGGAGCGCCAGCGGGCGCACGGCGGCATTCTAGGAGGCCGCTGCACAGCGGCTCTCGCCACCATGGCGCTGCTCACAGCTTGCGCCACTTCGACGCCAGCGCTCATCGAAGCGCCATCCCCGCCGGCCCCGGTGATTACCGTTGCCGTGCCCGTGTCGGTCGCACCAGCGCCGGCCGCCGCCTCGGCGCCCTTGGCTGCTGTGGCCACTGCTGCCGCCGAGCCTGTGGTCGAGGCGCCGGTCGATCCGCTGAACCCCGAGGTGCCGGTCGATCTGACGGACCGCACAGCGCAAACCGACCTGTGGCAGCGCGTGCGCAACGGCTTCGGCATCGCCGACCTGGATGATGACTTCGTGCGCAAGCGCGAGCAGTACTACGCCCGCCAGCCCGAGTATGTCCAGCGCATGGCCGAGCGCGGCGGGCGCTACCTTTTCCACATCGTCGAAGAAGTGCAGAAACGCAATCTGCCGACCGAACTGGCCCTGCTGCCCTTCATCGAGAGCGCCTTCAATCCGCAGGCGATGTCGAGCGCGCGGGCTTCAGGCATGTGGCAGTTCATGCCCGCCACCGGGCGTGACTTCGATCTTCGGCAGAACGTCTTCCGTGACGACCGTCGCGACGTGCTGGCGTCCACCCGCGCCGCGCTCGACTACCTGACCCGCCTGCACGGCATGTTCGGTGATTGGCACCTCGCGCTGGCGGCCTACAACTGGGGCGAGGGCAACGTCCAGCGCGCCATCAAGCGCAACCAGCTGGCCCGTCTGCCCACCGATTACGCCAGCCTGAAGATGCCGGCAGAGACCCGCGACTACGTGCCCAAGCTGCAGGCCGTGAAGAACATCGTCGCCGCGCCGCAGGCCTTCTCGCTGAGCCTGCCCGCGCTGCAGAACCACCCCTACTTCCTGAGCGTGCCGATCGCACGCGACATCGACGTCGCACTCGCCGCTCGACTGGCCGGGCTGTCGCTGGCCGACTTCCAGGCCCTGAACCCGCAAATGAACAAGCCGGTGATCCTGGCCGCGGGCACACCCCGCGTGCTGCTGCCGTATGACAACGCAGCGAGTTTCATCAATGGCGTCGAAGGCCACCGTGGGCCCTTCGCCACCTGGACGGCCTGGGTCGCACCCTCGACGATGAAGACATCCCAGGTGGCACAGCAGGTCGGCATTGCCGAAGCCGAACTGCGGTCGATCAACAACATCCCGCCGCACATGATGGTCAAGGCCGGCTCCACCCTGTTGGTGCCCCGCAGTGCACAGCGGCACGCCGATGTCTCCGAGAAGATTGCCGATCACGCCACGATGGTGCTGGCACCGGAAGCCCGTGCCGCCAAACGGACCGCCTTCAAGGTCGGCAAGAAGGGCGACAGCGTGGCCGCCGTGGCCAAGCGCTATCGCGTCAGTCCGGCCCAGGTGGCACAGTGGAACGATGTGGCCGCCAACGCCAAGTTCGCTGCCGGCAGCACGGTGGTGGTGTTCGTGACGCCACGCGCCACTGCGGCGGCGCCCACCCGCACCGCCGCGCGCAAACCGACCAAGTCAGGCGCTAGAGCCGTCAGACTCGCGTCGGCACCGCAGGCCAGCACCAAGCGCTGACCTTACGGCTCGCGCACAAGCAGGCGAGAAACCCTCAGCGCCGATCGCTCATCGCATGCGCGATGGTCGACAAATCGACGTACTCCAGTTCACTGCCAACCGGCACCCCGCGCGCCAAACGGGTGACATGGCCGCCGCGAGCGCGCAGGGCCTGGCCGAGCGCATGTGCCGTGGCTTCGCCTTCGGCCGAGAAACCCAGCGCCAGGATGACCTCCTGCACCGCCGGATCGGCTGCGCGCTCCAGCAGTTCGGCCACGCCGATGTCACGCACGCCCACACCGTCGAGCGGCGACAGCCGCCCCATCAACACGAAGTACAGGCCCCGGTAGCTGCCGGTGCGCTCGAGCGCCGCCTGATCAGCCGGTGTCTCGACCACGCACAGCTTGGCTGCGTCGCGCGAGGCGTCACTGCAAACGCCGCACACCGGCGTTTCGCTGAAGGTGTGGCAGCGTTGGCAGTGGTGCACCTGGGCCACAGCGCCGAGCAGCGCCTGGGCCAGCTTCTGCGCGCCATCGCGGTCGTGCTGCAACAAGTGAAACGCCATGCGCTGCGCGGATTTGACGCCCACCCCGGGCAGACGCCGCAGTGCGTCAATCAGGGCATTGAGGCTAGGCTCTGTCACGCAGGATCAGAACGGAAACTTCATGCCCGGTGGCATCGGCATGCCGGCCGTCAGTTTGCCCATCTTCTCTTGGCTCACTGCCTCGGCACGGCGCACACCGTCGTTGAAGGCGGCTGCCACCAGGTCTTCCAGCATGTCCTTGTCGTCGGCCAGCAGGCTCGGGTCGATGACGATGCGCTTGACATCGTGCTTGCAGGTCATCGTGACCTTGACCAGCCCCGCGCCACTCACGCCTTCGACCTCCATCAGCGCCAGTTCGTCCTGCGCGCGCTTCATGTTGTCTTGCATCGCCTGCGCCTGCTTCATCAGGCCGGCAAGTTGGTTCTTCATCATGGAAATCTGCTCCTATTACGCATCGAAGGATGGGTCGCACGCAGCGGAACCCGCCGAGTGACCGCCGCGGAACCGGCTTTGCCGGCCCGCTGACGGTGCCCCTTTGAGGGGGAGCGGCGCAGCCGCTTCGGGGGTGATCCACATCAGTGGGGCTTGATGGAACCGGGCACGATGCGCGCCGTCTTGAACTGCGCCAGCATGTCCTGCACCAAGGGGTCGTTGTGGATGGTTTGCTCGGCTTCCTGTTGCCGCCGTTGCCGCTCGACGGCAAGGCGCTTGGCCGGCGAGTCCTGCACCGTACCGGCCTCGAGTTCGAGCCGCAATGTGGCAATGCCCAGTGCCTCGGCCAGCGCCGTTTGCAACTTCTCACGCAGTGGCGCCGAGCGCAGCGATTCGCGTTCGACGCGCAGACGCCAAAGCGGTGCGGCGCCGTCGTGCTGCTCGATCAGTTCGGCCTGAAGCGCCAGCTCACGCACCAGGGCCGAGACGAGCTGGCGCTGCTCGAGCATGGCCACGATACCGGCCCAGCGCTCACCGAAGGGCGTCAACAACAGCGGCAGTGCGTCGGCAGGCTGCGCACGAACTACCGCCGGTACCACCGCGCCCTCTGGCGCCGGTTCACGCAGAACGACGCTCTCGAACTCGTCGGGCGGCTCGTCGAGCCATGCCGGGGGCTCAGGCGGCGCGGCCCGGCGGGCCTGCGGCACCGATGCCATGGCCGCCGCAACAGGCGCTGCCGCGGGCGCGTTGGCCACCCGGCCTGCCGCGGCCACCGCTGAGCCGCCCGGCCGCGACGGCGCATCGGCCGGTGCCGCCGTCTCGGGCGCGAAGGCCATCAACCTGAGCAGCACCATGGTCAGCGCAGCGTGGGCGTCAGGCGCCAGATTGAGCTCCTGGCGCCCGTGCAGCACGAGGCTGTACAGCAGCTGTGTCTCGTCTGCCGGCAACAACGCGGCCAGTTCGCGCGTCAGCGCGGTGTCGGGGTCGTTGTCGGGCAAGGCCCCCGGCACGGCCTGTTCGACCGCCATCTGCTGCAGCAGCGCGGTCATCTCCTCGAGCGTGCCCGCGGCAGACAGGCCGTGTTCGCGCAACGCGTCGACCCCCGCCAGGACGGCGCGACCGTCACGCGCAGCCAGCGCGCGCACAAAGCCGCTGGCGTGGCTGCGGTCGACGCTGCCCAGCATGGCGCGCACGGCGTCACCCGTGAGCGTGCCGCCGCCGAAGGCGATGGCCTGGTCGGTCAACGACAGGCCATCGCGCATCGAGCCGCGCGCGGCGCGCGACAACAGCTTCAAGGACAGTTCGTCGTGCGTCACGCCTTCGGCCTCCAGCACATGCGCCAGATGCTCGTGCACCACTTCGGGCGCCATCGGCCGCAGGTTGAACTGCAGGCAACGTGACAACACCGTGGGCAGCATCTTCTCCGGGTCAGTGGTGGCCAGCACGAACTTCAGGTACTCGGGCGGTTCTTCCAGCGTCTTCAACAGGGCGTTGAAGGACTCCTTGGTCAGCTGGTGCGCCTCGTCGATCATGAAGACCTTGAAGCGGCCGATGGCGGGCTTGTAAGCGGCGCGTTCGAGCAGGTCGCGGATCTCGTCGATGCCCCGGTTGCTGGCGGCGTCCATCTCGATGTAGTCGAGGTAGCGGTCGGCGTCGATCTCGGTGCAGGCGCCGCACACGCCGCAGGGCGTGGCCGTGATGCCGCCCGTGCCGTCCGGCCCGGTGCAGTTCAGACTCTTGGCCAGGATGCGCGACACCGTGGTCTTGCCGATGCCGCGCGTGCCGGTGAAAAGGTAGGCGTGGTGCAGGCGTTGCTGCTCGAGCGCATGCGTCAGCGCACGCACCACCGCATCCTGGCCCACCATCTCGGAAAACGACCGCGGCCGGTACTTGCGCGCGAGCACGACGTAACTCATGGATCGATTCTACGGGCCGACCCACCACCCCTGGCTCGGTCGTCGCCGCCGCCCAGCCCCGATAATCGCTCCCCATGAAGCCCTCTGCGCCCTCCCCCGGCATCACGCCACTGAGCTACGAACAAGCGGGCGTCAACTACGACCTCATCGACCCGCTCAAGGTCAGCGCCCAGCGCGCCGCCGCCGCCACGGCCGTGAACCTGGCCGGCCATGGCTTCACCGAGGTGCTGGCCTCGCGCGGCGAGTCGGCCTACGTGGTCGATGTCGGCCCCTTCTACATCGCCAGCATCGTCGAGTGCCTGGGCAGCAAGGCCCTGGTGGCCGACGAGATGGCGCGCCTGACGGGCAAGAGCTACTACGACGGCATCGCGCAAGACACGATCGCGATGGCCGTGAACGACCTGATCACCGTCGGTGCGACGCCGCTGGTGGTGCAGGCCTACTGGGCCGCCGGCGGCAGCGAGTGGTTCACCGACGCCGCGCGAGCACAGGCCCTGGTGGCCGGCTGGCAGCGCGCCTGCAACGTCTGCAAAGTGGCCTGGGGCGGCGGCGAAACCCCCGCCCTGGCGGGCATCGTCGAAGCCGGCCGCATCGACCTGGCAGCCGCTTGCACCGGCCTCATCAACCCCAAGGCACGGCTCTCGGTCGGCGACAAGCTCGCCGATGGCGACGCCATCGTGCTGTTGGCCTCGAGTGGCATCCATGCCAATGGACTGAGCCTGGCGCGCAAGCTCTGCGAGCGCCTGCCACAGGGCTACCTGACACCCATCGACGAAAGCGGCACCCGCTTCGGCGACGCCCTGCTCGCGTCGACCACGCTCTACTCGCCCGTGACGGAAGCGCTGTGGCAGGCCGGCATCGCGCCGCACTACGCCGCCAACATCACCGGCCACGGCTGGCGCAAGCTGCTGCGCCACCCGGGCCAGTTCACCTACCGCATCCACAGCGTGCCGGCCGTGCCGCCGGTGCTGAAGTTCATGCAGCATCACGCCGGCCACGACGACCACGAGGCCTACAGCACGCTGAACATGGGCGCCGGCTTCGCCCTCTTCGTGGCCCCCGAACACGCCGAGCGCGCAGTCGCGGTGGCGCGCGAGCAAGGCATCGAAGCCCTGTTGGCGGGCAGGGTCGAAGCTGGCAGCAAACAGCTGTTGATCGAGCCGCTGGGCCTGCGCTTCGGTGATGACGCGCTTCAGCTGCGCTGACAGCGCGGCCCTACAATCCGTCCTGACGGGCCTCCTCGCATGGGAGCGCGCCCAACCGGGTCAGGTGGGGAACCAAGCAGCCCTAAGCGTTGCCACCAGTGCCGAGATCGGGCTCGTCACCTCCAGCCCACACGCGGCCTGGTGGAAGGCCATCGCGCCCTGGTTGCGCAGGGTGCGCAGCAAGGCCAGCTCCTTCTCGCCCAGGACGATGCCGCCGGGCTGCGCTTGGTCGGCATAGATCAGCGCAAAGGGCGCGCCCTTGCTTATCAGCGGCAGCAGCAGGAACGAGGGGGCAGCGATGCGCTGACTGAACCACTTCGGCAGCCGCTGTGCGATGGCGGGCATCGCGGCATGGGCGATCAGCATGTCCGCGCCTTTCATGCGCACCGCGGCAAACAGGTCCGGAACGCTGCCGGCCGGCAAGCGCAGCGGCGCATGGTCTCGAGGATCTTGCGCAGCACTTGATTGACCGTGAAGCCGTCGGCCGCCATGTGCTTGGTGATGTCCTGCACCCCGGTGGCCAGCAGCTCGGCCACATTGACGGCAGGCGCCCCGGCCTCGTCGAGTGGCGCCACCTCCGTGGCCCTGAGGGTGTGTGCAGTCGGCAAGCGAGTCGTCCGGAGCTTCGGCCGGCGCCGGCGCAATCAAGCGGCCGATCTGCCGCGGCGGCAGGCTCATGCCGCCGCCGCCTGCGGGGTTTCGCTGCTCACGCCCCGGGCCGAGGCGCTGACCTGCAGCGCTTCGTGCACATCCTTGGCAGTCAGGTTGAGAACACGCGCGTAGCGCTGCCCGACCCGTTCGATGGCCGAAGTTCTCGACGCGGCCGGCAGCGCGAGTGCGTCCACCGCTTCGTTGGCGGCACTGGCCACACAGCGAAGCACGTCGTCGTCGGTGTCGGCCTGGCGCACCGGCAGTTGGGTCGGCAGGCGGCGGATCATGTGCAGAACGGCGTCGTCCATGCCCCACCAGCGCGCCACCGCAGCACCCATGCTTTCGATGTCGGCACCCAGCACGGCGTAGGCGGCGGCTTGCTCCGACATGCCAGGCTCGGGGGCAGCACCGGGCGCGTCCTCCTGCGAAGGCTGCTTGAGGCGTTCGATCTGGCGCATCTCGTCGGCAAAGTGGTACTGCACCACCAGGCGCCCGAGGTTCTGCATCAAGGCCACGAGGGAGACGACCTCGGCGTCGTAGCCGGCCGGCCGCAGGGATTGGGCGACGCGCGCGGCGCGCAAGGCACGGTTCACCCGCTGCTCGAGATCCCCGGCGCCACTCTCGTCGAGCGGTCCGGGCCAGTTTCTCAGACCCAGCGCGCAGCGGCGCACGCCGTCCAGGCCGATCATCGCGATGGCGCGCCGGATCGTCAGCACCGGCCCGTTGCCCGACACCTGGGTGCCGCGCACCGACGCGCTGTTTACGCTCTTGAGCAGCTCGAACGACAGTGCAGGATCGCGCAACACCACCTGGGCCAGTTCCTCGGTGTGCTCGCGCTCCATCAGCGCCAGGCGGGCGGCCCGTGCGGCGGCTCCCGGCAATGCAGGCAGCGCCCCGATCTGGCGCACCCGCTCGATGAGCTGCAGGTGGGCGTCGCTGTCCTGGTTTCCGTCGGCTTCGAGCCAGCCCTCGAGGGCGCGCGCGAGCGTGCGGGCGTTGCGGTAGCGTTGGCGTGGCTGCCGGTCCGTACCGCGGTTGGCGATGACGCGCAGGGGCTCGGGCACCGGGCGCGGCAAGTCCCAGGGCAGGCGCAAGGTTTCGCGGCCGTGCGGTGGCAGGCGGGTGATGACGCTCGCCACATCGTTCTGTTCCAGCGCCGGCGCACCGGCCAGCAGGCCATGCATCACGATAGCCAGGGCCAGCACGTCGTGCTCGGCCGCGATACGCGCCTGACGCAGGCCTTGGTTGACCTCGCCGTTGTTGGTTGGCAAGGGCGCGAACGCGCTGTCGCGTGCGGCCACTTCCAGCCCAAGAACCCGGACGCCACCGGTGTCGGTGACGGTCAGCAGGAAGGGCTGAATGTCATGGTGCGCCAGGCCGGCGTCGTGCGCGAACGCCAGGCCCGAGAGTGCCTGCGCCATCCAGCGCGCCACCTCGGCCGGCGCTTCGCCCTCGCGCGGCGGCTGCCGCTCGGCCAAGGTCAGGCCCAGTGTGTCCTCGTAGGCCACGAAGGGCCAACGCTCTTGTTCGCCAACTTCCATCGCCGGCGCCAGGTTGGGGTGGTGCAAGCGTGCGCCGCGGCTGGCTTGCTCGATCCAGGCCGCGAGTGCCGCGGCGTCGCTCGGTTGCTGGCGTGGCAACACCAACAGCAACGACTGCCCACTTCGCGTGTCGGTCGCACGCCAGGCCATGCAGCGCGTGCTGCGCCCGAGCAGCTGGCGCATCTCGAAGCGGCCGAGCTTGCGCAACGCCTTTTCGTGAGGAGCAGAGACTTCGGTGACGGGCATGGGTGGAGGAGTCGGACCTGGACAGCCGGCGAGCTTGCCCTCGGATTGGACCGCGCCGCAGGGTGGGTCGATGCCATGAACAGCGCGGCGAAACGGCCGCAAATGTCGCTGCGATCCAGCGCGGACGGTCAGGCCAACTCGATCAACTCACCCAGGCCGCTGACGAAGGCCGCCCGCACCGTCTCGCCCGGCTGCAGGGCCTGCACGGCACAGCGGTAGGCGGCGAGTTGGTCGATGGTGGCCGGGTTGCTCTGCGGCAGGCCGCCCAGCTTGTAGTCCAGCACCCACCAGGTTGGCGTCGCGCCCGCCATGCGCACCAGGCGATCGATGCGCAACACCTCTCCGGCTCGGGCACCGACGCCCACCACCGGCACTTCATTGCCAGCCCACTCGAGCCCATCGCGATCAAACAGCTGCCTGCACGCCGGGCTGGTCAGGATGCGCCGCGCAACCGCGAGCACGTCGGACGCGTTGGCCACGCCAAACTCGGCGGCGGCGGCTGCCGCGAGCCGATCCAGATCGTCGGCAGGCGTGAGCGTGGCCCACTCCAGCGTGCGATGAACGGCCTGGCCCAACTGGGCCGCGACCTCGCCTTGCGCCGTCACCACCGGGCTCGCGGGCGCAACTGAGCGCGCCTTGCCGCTGCAATTCAGCGGCAAGGCGACGTACTCGGCCTCACCCGCCGACGCGTCGGCCTGCGCTTCGGGCGCGGGCGGCCAGTCCGATGCCAGGGCTTCGAGACGGGCCCACCAGGAGGGGCCGGGATGGGCACGGAGCGGGGGCGTGCGGCTGACAACGAGGCGCTCCCGGGCACGCGTCATCGCCACGTACAGCGCGTTGGCCTCCTCGCGCGTGCGGGCCTGCTGTTCGGCCTCGAGCAGGGCCTGCAGCGAGGGCGGGCAGCGGGCTTCTGCGGCAAGGAAAGCGACACGTTGCGGCAGCGCCGCGTCGACCGGCCAATCGACCAGCAGCGACGCGGTGTCGGGACGCGGCGGCTCGGCGTCCGCGTCCATCAGGAAAACCACGCGCGCCTCCAGGCCCTTGGCGCCGTGGATCGTCAGCAGGCGCACCGCGTCAGGGTGCTGCGCCGGAGGCGCCAGCACCTGGCGCTGGCGCAGGGCGCGCACGAAGTTGTAGGGCGAAGCGTAACGGCCGCCGTCGAGCTCGAGCGCCGCCGCCAACAGCGCCCGCACCGCTGCCATCGCCTGAGCCAGCCGCTGCGGCGGCACGGCGGCGGCCAGGCGGGGCAGCAGGTCGCCGTCGTGCACGATGCGGTCGAGCAAGTCGTGGGGCGGCAGCGTGCGGCCAGCAGCCTGCCACATCGCCAGCAGCTCGGCAGCACGGCGCAGCGAGGGCGCCGCGGCGGCCTCGCTGCCCGCAAACATCAGCGCTGGCCACCAGCCGCCCGCCGTGCGCGCACGCTGGGCCAGCGTCAGCAACTCGGCATCGCTGGCGCCGAAAAGGGGGCTCTTGAGCGCACGCGCCAGCGAGAGCGCCTGGCCGGGCGAAGCCAGGACATCCAGCACGGCCAGCAGATCCTGCACCTCGGGGAGCTCGACCAGGCGCAGGTTCTCCGGCGCCACATGCGGGAGGCGCAGGGCGGCCAGTGCGTCGGCCGCCTGCGCCAGCACGGCACGCCGGCGCGCCAGCACCATGATGTCTTGCGGCGCCACGCCTTCGATGCGCACCAGGGTCTCGATCGCACGCGCCACTTCGCCGGCCTCGGCCTCGCGCAGCACAGTCTTGAGTTCGAGGCGCGGCGCGGTGAGCGAGGGGCGCCAGACCCGCTCGCCCTGCGTCTCCTCCCTGCGGGCGCGCTCCGGCCGCTCGGCACTGGCCAGGCGGGCCAAGGGGGGCGCGGTCTGCGCGGTAGCGTGCACGCCCGTGGTGTGGCTGCGCCAGCCGGGCAAGCCCCCCGCCTCGGCGATACGGCCAAACACGGTGTTGAGCACGTCCACCAAGCCCGGTGCGCAGCGACGGGTGTGGTCGCAAGCGGCCAGCGAGCCGCCCAGGGCCTCCACCACGAAGCGCTGGGCCGCCTCGAACACGCGCGGCTCGGCACGCCGGAAGCGGTAGATGCTTTGCTTGGGGTCGCCGACGATGAACAGCCGCGGCCCCGCGCCGCCCCCGCCGGCGCCGGCATACGCCGACAGCCAGCCGTACAAGGCATGCCACTGCAGCGGGCTGGTGTCCTGGAACTCGTCGATCAGGAGGTGGCGCACGCGGGCGTCCAGGCGCTCCTGGATCCAGCCCGACAGGGCATGGTCGGCCAGCAGCGTCAAGGCCACCCGTTCCAGATCGGTCATGTCGAGCTGGTTGCGGCGTTGCTTGAGTGCACGGTACTCGGAGAACAGGGCGCGCGACAGCCGCACCATCGCGCTGTGATCTTCATGCGCCTGGGCCTGCGCGACCTGGGCGGCAATGCGGCTCAGCGTGTCGCACAAGGCTGCCTGCTCTGGCAGCTCGCCCAATTGCTTGCGCGGCGTGCCCGCGCCATTCTCGGTGAACAAGGCCTGGCGCAAGCCGTCGTAGGCGAGTTGATCGTCGGCCAGGGCCAGGCTGCTTACCAGCATTTGCGCTGCGCTCTGGCACAGCGCCTTGTACTTGTCACGCACGGCCAGCTGCCGGGCCAGGGACTGGGCCTGCGCAACCAAGATCGGATCGCGCAACGAGGCCAGTGCGTCGTGCGCCGAGGCCAGCTCGACGCTGCTGTCGAGCACGTCGGCCTTGGCAGCCAACTCGATTTCGGCGCGGCGCGCCAGCGCGGCGTCGAACCAGGCACCGAGCAAGTGGCGGCCGTGACGGACGCAGAGCTGACGATAGTCGCTGCGCAGGGCCTCATCGGCAAGCACAACCGCATGGAAGGCCAACATCAAGGCGGGCTTCAGGTCGCTGATGTCCTCCAGCAGTGTCATGCCGGGCGCCAGGCCCAGACTGGCCAGCAGGTCCATCGGCGCGGCACGCAGCAGCTGGGCGTACCAGGCGTGGAAAGTCTGCACCTCGACGGTCCGACCGCTGACCAGCAAGCGCTCGTGCAACCCGATCAATGCAGCCGCCTGACCATGTGCTGCGCCTAGCGGCACCCCAAACTCGACCAAACGGGCGACAGCCTGCTCGTGATTCATGGCCGAGGCCTCACGCAGCCAGGCCGCCAGGCGCGTGCGCATCTCCCCCGCAGCCTTGCGCGTGAAGGTGATGGCCAGGATCTCCTGCGGCTCGGCGCCATCGACCAGGGCGCGCACGATGCGGGCCACCAGCATCCAGGTCTTGCCCGCGCCCGCGCACGCTTCGACGACGACATGGCGTCGTGGATCGCAGGCCGTCGCGTAGAAGGCTTCGCGACCGGCCTCGCGGCCATCGAGCTGGTAGGACGCAGCGATCATGCCCAGTGGTCCCGCCGACACAGGCCACGCGCAAAACAATGCTCGCAGGCCTCGGCCTCGCCCAGCGCCGGGGCGCCAGCACCCGCGCGCAGATCGGCCAGATCCGCCGCCAGCCCTTCCACCAGCAGGGACGCGCTGAGGGCGACATCGGGATGTTCGATCTGCCTCGGTGGTTTGCGCTCATCGATGGCCAGGTAGATGGCTCGCGGTGCCGGCTCGTGCGGTTCCTCGGTCAGCAAGGCGGCATAGAAGGCCAGCTGCGTGTCTTCGAGCGGCGTGCGCACGAGTGCGTTCAGCTTGTCGGCATTGCCGGTCTTGTAGTCGATCAACATCGCGCCGCCCTGCCCTGCCGGACCGGCGAGGTCAACGCGGTCGAGTCGGCCATCGAGGGTCAGGCCGTCCAGCTCGACTGGCGCGCAGCGGCGCGGCAGCTCGCCACCGGCATAGCGCCAGCCCTCGGCGTCGCGTGCATGCAGCCACGCCAGGTAATGGTCGGCCACGGTGTCGAAAGCCGCCCGAAATGGCCAATGCGCTGCCGAGTCGAGACCCAGTTCGGCCTGCACTGCATCGGCAGCGGCGAGCAGCTGCCCGCGGTCTTGCAAACCGTCGCGCTGGCCATGAAAGCGGTGCAGCACGGCATGCAGCCAGCGGCCGTGGTCGCTCTTGTCGAGACCCTCGTCCAGCTCTGCAGCCTCACCCAGCCCGAGCGCCACGCGCGCGAAGAACCGGTAGGGACAGGCACGCAAGGCTTCGACCGCCGAGGCCGACAAGCGCAAGGGCAGGCTGGCCGCCATGGCGGGGGCTGGCCGCGCTTGCGCCTGGCGCGCGATGCGGCCGACGGGCAGTGCGACCGCCCGGCTCTCGGGCACGGGTTGGCCAGCGCGGCGGCGCGCATGCCAGGCCAGCTCGACCAAAGGGCTCAGCGCCAGCGCCTCGCCGGCGTCGTGCGCACGGTGCAGCAAGTGCAACTCGGGCACGCGCAGGAGCTGGGCAAAGTCACGCGCTTCGCGCTGGCGCCGCAGGGCCGCGCTGGGCAAGTCGAAAGCACTCGCCACCGCATCCGGAATCAGGCTCGGCTCGACACCCGATGAACCGAGGTGGCGGTCATCGCAGCCAGCGAAGACCACCGCGCCGAAGGGCCGCAAGGCGGCGCGTGCCAGCGGCGTGATGAGCACCTGGGCCGACTCCGGCGCCGGGGCAACGAAGGTGGCGCCCTCCAGGCTGGTGTCGACCCAGGCCGTGAAGCCTGCAAGGTCCAGCATCGTGGCTGTGGCAGCCGCCCGCCAGGCGGCGCCCGCGTCGGTGCCACCGAGCCGCAGGGCTGACAACACGGCACGACCGGCTGGGTCGGCAGCGAGTGTCGCCATGCACGCTGGCGCCGCCAGCGCCAGCGATGCCACCCAGTCCAGCAAGGGGCGGCGGCCTTTGCCGCGAAAAGCGACAAGTCGATCCTGCAGCTGTTGCAGCGCCTGCAATGCTGCGGGGCCGGGCGCGCGCTCGCGACGCCAGGCGTCCTCGAGCGCTGCCGCCGCGTCCGCGGCTTCTGTCTTCAGCGCTTCGATCATGGCATCGCGGCCAGCGCCGGGCGCGGCGGCGCGCAGTAAGCTCATGACGTGCGCCGCGGCGCGGGTGGTCGAGAGGGTCCAGCCCGTCTCGTCGGCCAGATCGATGCCCGCGCGCTCGAGCAGCGCACGGATGCGGCGCACGACCAGCCGGTCCTGCGCAATCAAGGCCACTGGGGCTTGTTGTCGCTTGAGGGCTTCGAGCACCGCGAGTGCCGCGGCACCCGCCTCGGCCTCCAGGTCCTCGGCCCAGGCGCAGGTCGGTGGCGTCAGGCAAGCCGCCGCGTCGAAGGGGCGCACCGATGCGGGCGCAGCATCGAGCCACAGCACCGGTACACCGCATACCTCGGCATGCCCGAGCAGCCGTGCGACGAGGCCGTCGTCACCCGCGCCGGTCAGACCGATCCAGGCGACGGGCCGATGCGGCCAGAGGCGGTCGAACCGGGACGCAGCCGCCGCCGCCCACTCCAGTGCCAGGCGGGCAAGCCATCGCTCCGTCGCCCCGGGCCCTGCCAGCGGCGGCAGGGCGTCGCGCAGTTCGGCCCACGAGGCTGCGCGCGCACCAGGCGGTTGGCGTTGCGCGCCGTGCTGCATGGCTTGGGCGCTGGACACCATCAAGGCGACTGCCGCGTCGAAGGCTTGCAGGTCACGACGCGCCCAGGTGGCGCCGGCAGCCTGGCTGCGCAACAGGGTCGCCGCCGTCAGGCGATCCGTGTTCGGGTCGCCCGACAGTTCGCCAGGCTCGGGCGTCGACGCGGGACCCAGGCTGGCCGCGAATGTGTCCGGCGTGTCGATGCGGGGCTGCCAACCGCCGCGTCGGGCAAACGCGAGTCGGGCCGGCGCCAACAACGCCAGCTGCGGCAACAACAGCACGGCGTCTCGCGCCGGCAGGCCCTGCTGGGTCAGCCAATCCTCCACAGCAGCAGCCACGCCCGGCCAGAAGCCGTGGTCGACCGGCCCACTGGCAAGACTGCGGCGCGCTATCGTTGTCATTGAGAAGTCCGACCGGCCGCGGGCCCGCTCGCATCCATGCTTGTGTCAGAATCATTGTGCCTTGTGCCGTGCGTGGTGCAAGCGCATCGAGGGCCCACACGATGAGCAGCGAATTGATCAAGCATGTTTCCGATGCGTCGTTTGAAGTCGACGTTTTGCAATCAGACACGCCCGTGCTTGTCGACTACTGGGCCGAGTGGTGCGGTCCTTGCAAGATGATCGCGCCCATCCTCGACGAGGTGTCAGCGACCTACAAGGGCAAGCTGCAGATCGCGAAGATGAACGTCGACGAGAACCGTGACGTTCCTGCGAAGTTCGGCATCCGTGGCATTCCGACCTTGATGTTGTTCAAGGGCGGGCAGTTGGCGGCGACCAAGGTCGGCGCCCTCTCGAAATCGCAGTTGACGTCTTTCATTGACGGTCATCTATAATCTAGACATTGATGGGTTGGCTCTCGCCGACCCGTCCCGAGATTGCCACCGCGCCCTGTGCGTTTGCCGTTAGCGATAGTTAGACGGCACCAGGCCTGCGGTTTCGGCCCCACCCTGACCTGAGTGATCCCGACGCGCCATGAGCGCGCCTGGCACCCGCGCAGGAACAGCAAACTGATTTTCAATGGGGCCGATTCATCCGGCACGCCGCCTGGCAAGGCCCGTGTC
>JANNFB010000139.1:0-10396 GCA_031379365.1 Burkholderiales bacterium | reverse complement strand
ACCGTTTCGGGGTTACTTGTGCCGGCCTAACGCACCAATTCGGGGCCGGTTCGGGCGCCCACGGCGGCCAAGCCCGTCAGCAGGTCCTCGTAAGCCGCCGGCAGCAAAGGCGCCTTGCCTTTGACGCCCAGTTCGTTGTGGCGGCCGTGCACGGGGTGGTCCACGCTGGGCAGGCTGAACACGCGAACGCCGGCGTGGTCGCGCTCCAGCGCCTCCATCAAAGGCGTCAAGCTGGCCTCCATCGCGCCGTAGACGATGACGGAGCGCTCGGCCTCGTGCAGGCTGCCGTGCAGGGGCCGGTAGCGGCCATCGAGCAAGGCCTCGATCATCGGATGCGCCATCACCGGGAAGCCCGGCACGAAGTGAACCTCGCCGACGCTGAAGCCGGGGATGCGGTTGAAGGGGTTGGCGATGATCTGCGCGCCCACCGGGAACACGCCCATGTTCAGGCGGTGCACGTTGTCCGGCGCGTCGGGGTCGAAAGCGACGCCCTTCTCGGCCGCCTGCTCCTGCATGCGCTGCGTGATCAAGGCCTTGGCTTCAGGATGCAGAGCCAATTCAACGCCGAGCGCCGCCGCCGCGCACTGGCGCGTGTGGTCGTCGGGCGTGGCGCCGATGCCGCCGCAGCTGAAGACAACGTCGCCACTGGCGAAGGCGTCGCGCAGGCAGGCCGTGATCAGCCGGCGCTCGTCGCCCACATAGCGGGCCCAGGCCAGCGCCAGGCCGCGGGCGCCGAGCAGCTCGACGACCTTGGGCAGGTGCTTGTCCTGGCGCTTGCCGGAGAGGATTTCGTCGCCAATGATGATGAGGCCGAAGTTCATGGCAGGGCCGGCGGCGAGGCCGGAAGCAAGGGAGTGGGGGATACCGTCTGCACTGCCTGTGGCACGTTGAGTTCGCGCAGCCGCTGCAGAGCTGCCAGCGTGAAGTGGGCGAACCACAGGGCGGCAAAGGCGAAGACCAGGGTGTAGAGCCAGACCGAGACCAGCACCAGCAGCGGCGCCAGGATCAAGGTGGCCGCCCCCAAGGCCCAGATCAAGGTCGGCGCGGCACCAAGGTAGCCGCAGACCAGGCCGATGGCCAGCAGTGGCCAGCGCTGCTGGCGCAGCACCGAGCGCCGCTCGTCAGCGCTGGCATGTTCCGCCAGCACATCGAAGGCCATCACGCGGCAAGTGAGCCAGCCCCAGATCAGCGGCGGCAGGATCAGCACCAGGGGCGGCACGAACCACAGCGGCAGGCTGAGCACCAAGGCACACAAGGCCACCAGGGTGCAGCCGAGCGACCACAACACGGACTGCCACCATGCCGCGCCACGCCTGGCCTCGAGTTCGGGGAAGCGGCGACGTGCCACCAACGACACGAGGGCGGGCGCCATCAGCAGCGCCACCAACAGCAGCGACAAGATCACGATCACCGGCAGTGCCAGCGCCAGGATCACCAGCGGCGCCACCAATGCACGCAGGCCCTCACCGCCGACGCCGTCCAGCCACTTCAGCAGGGCCGCGAGCAGCGACCAGCTCTCCAGCGTGGCGCGAACGCCCGCCACCGCCGGCTCCCAGAGAAAGTAGCCCAGCGCCAGTGCCAGCCCGCCGCCCAGCAGCAAGGGCGCGAACGACAGCAGGATGACGCGCGGGTGCAGGCAGTAGGCGGCGGCGCGCCAGAAGGCGTCGAGCAGTGAGCTCACGCGACCGAGGCTCGCTGCATCAACGCAAATTCCCGGTATGCCCCAGCGAGTAGCGCCCCGGCTGCGGCCAGACCGTCAGGCCGTGCGGCTCGGCGCCGACCTTGATCTGCTTCACGTCGCCATTGCGGGTGTCGAAGCGGTAGATCACGTCGTCATAGCGCGCGGCCAGCCAAAGGTACTTGCCGTCGGCGCTGACGTTGCCCATGTCGGGACTGCCGCCGCCGGGCACGGCCCAGCGCGCGACCACTTTCTCGGTGGCGAAATCGATGACGGTCACGCCGCCATTGCCCAGGCGCGAGCCGCCGATCTTGTGCGAGCCGCGGTTGGCGACGTAGAGCTGCTTGCCGTCGCGGCTCGGGTACAGGCCGTGGGCCCCGAGGCTGGTCTGGATGAAGCCAACCTTGGTGAAGGACGCGCCGTCGACGATGTGCACGCCGTCGGCGTGCATGTCGGCGATGTAGAAGCGCTTGCCGTCGGGCGAGCTGCGAATGTCCTGCGGCATGCCCTTGGTCACCGTGCACAGCTCCTGCTCACCCGGCTCCCACACCTGGCCCGGCGCCGTGCGTGGCGCGCCCGGCGTCTCCTTGAAGCGGGTGGCAGGCATGCTGAGCTTGAGGTAGCCCATCACCTTGCGCTCAGCCAGATCGATCTTCACCAGGGTGCCAGCGAACTCGCAGGTGAAGATGGCGAAGCGGCCGTCGATCGAGAAGTCAGCGTGATTCACGCCGGGGCAACCGGGCACGGCGATGGAGTACTGCGCCGTCATCGTCTTCGGGTCGAGGAAGTCCAGGCGTTTGCGCGCCTCGGCCACCACGATGGCCGACTTGCCGTCGGGCGTGTAGTACATGTTGTAGGGGTCGTCCACCATCACCGCCTTGCCCGGCTTGCCGGTCTTGGGGTCGATGGGCGTCAGGCTGCCGTCGGTGCGGCCTTCGGCGTTGTTGGTGACCCAGAGGGTGCGCAGGTCCCAGGACGGCACGATGTGCTGCGGGCCGATGCCGACCTTGAAGCGGTCGACAACCTTCATCGCTTCCGGGTCGACGACATAAACATCGTTGGAGCGCAGGTTGGGCACGTAGATGCGCACCAGATCACCGGCCAGGGCCGGGCTGACCTTGCCGGCCGCGGTTTCGCTGTAAAGGTTGCGTGGGTCGACCACCGGGGGCATGCCCGCCACGGTGACAACGGCCGCCACCGGCGCCGCTGGAGTGGAGGCGGCGCTCGCGCTGGCAGCAGCCGGCGCGGCCTGGGCGCTCGCCGGGTTGCGTTGCACGCCGGCAACCAGCACGGCCCCGCCCAGCAGCACAGCGGCGGCGCCGGCTGCAGGTTTCATCCAGGTCTTGTTCATGACTCGCATTCCTTCAGGATCGGGGTAAATCTTCTGGTGCTTATTTTGCGGCACGTGCGCGGCTGCGGATGGCCGCCACCGTGACGTCGACGATGTGCTCGACCGCCGGGCGGCCGAGGTCCGCGCTGGCGCGGCGCGGATCGCCCGCAACGCCGTCGGGCGTTGCCCCGCGCGGCCGCGCGGCCGCCACCTCCATGCGCACCTGCGCCGGGTCGAGCGCCAGCATCAGGGCCGTGTCGGCGAGGCCGGCATGCGGGCCGATCTCGCTAGCGGCAAAGCCACGCGCCGCCAGCGCAGCGGCAAAGTCGTCTTGCGACGCGCGGTAGTACTCGGGCAGGGCGTGAACCCGTGCCGCGGCGCCCCACTCGCGGTTGAGCTTGACCGCCACGCGGTCGAGGCTGGCGCGGTAGCCGCCGTGGTCGCCGAGCAAGACGATGTCGCGCACACCATGCCGCTGCAAGCTGCGCGCCGCGGCTTCGAGCGTGGCTTCGAACACCGGCGCAGGAATCGAGATCGTGCCGGGATAGCGCATGTGCTGGGTCGGCGGCTCGATGGCCCCCTCCGGCACATAGGCGATCACTGGCGCCACCACCGCATTGCCCAGGCGCTCGGCAATGCGCACGGCCAGCAAGCGCACGCGCACGTTGTGCTTGCCCAGCGTCATGTGCGGCCCGTTCTGCTCCGTGCCGCCGATCGGCAGCAGCGCCGTGGTCGTGCCCGCGGCGATGCGGTCGCGCAGCTCGGTCCAGGTGAGGTCCTCCAACTGGACGCTGAGCGCGTGCGCAGGCAGCAGCCAGCACAGGGCCGCCAAGGCCATGGCGCGACGCAAGCAACCCGGTGTTGCAGCCACCTCAGGCGTCGCCGTCGTCGCCGCCCAGCACTGAGCCGAGCAGCCCGCCCGCGGCAAAGCCACCCAGTACCGAGCCCTCCTCGCGCGAGCCGCCGCGTTGCGGGGCCGCGGCAAAAATGCGGCTGGCCAGGCGCGAGAAGGGCAGGCTCTGCAGCCACACCGTGCCCGGGCCCGTGACCTTGGCGAAGAACAGGCCCTCGCCGCCGAACAGCGCGGTCTTGATCTTGCCGACGTACTGGATCTCGAAGCTCACGCTCGGCGTCAGCGCCACCAGGCAGCCGGTGTCGACGAGCAGGGTCTGGCCCACCTGCAGTTCGCGCTTGAGGATGCTGCCACCCGCGTGCACGAAGGCCAGGCCCTCGCCTTCAAGCTTTTGCATGATGAAGCCCTCGCCGCCGAAGAAGCCGACGCCGAGCTTTTGCTGGAAGTGGATGCCGAGCGACACGCCGCGTGCCGCGCACAGGAAGGCATCCTTCTGACAAATTAAGGTGCCGCCGAGTGCACGCAGATCCATTGCCAGGATCTTGCCGGGGTACGGCGCCGCAAAGCCCACGCGCTGCTTCTGCGACGATGCGTTGCTGTACACCGTGGTGAACAGCGACTCGCCAGTGACCAGGCGTTTGCCGGCACCCAGCAGTTTGCCGAACAACCCGCCGCCGCCGCTGCTGCTCGAGCCGTCGCCGAACACGGTGTCCATGGTGATGCCGGCGTCCATGAACATCATGCTGCCGGCCTCGCCCACGGCCGCCTCGCCTGGATCGAGTTCGATCTCGACGAACTGCATCTCGGCGCCCTTGATCTCGTAGTCGACAACATCCATGGCCATGTTCCTGCGCTCCCGGTGAACCTCGAAGGCGGCCATGGTAGCGAAGGCGCAGGGCGCTTTGCGCCCGCGGCGCCGCAATACGCAACAGATAATATTTGTCACTTCCCATGCCAGCGCCCACCGATCCGCCCAAGCCGAGCGACACCTACGTCCAGTCGTTTGCCCGCGGCCTCGGGGTGATCCGCAGTTTCGGCGCAGCGGCGCCGAGCCAGACACTGTCGGAAGTGGCGGCGCGCACCGGCCTGCCGCGGGCCGGTGCGCGGCGCATCCTGCTCACGCTGGAAGGCCTGGGCTATGTCAGCAGCGAAGGCCGGCAGTTCCGCCTCACGGCGCGCACGCTCGAACTGGGCTTTGCCTACCTCTCCTCATTGCCGCTGTGGAACTTCGCCGAGCCGGTGATGGAGGGGCTGGCTGCCGAAGTCGGCGAGTCGTGCTCGGCCGCGGTGCTCGACGGCGCCGACATCGTCTATGTGCTGCGCGTGCCCACGCATCGCATCATGAGCATCACCTTGGGCATCGGCAGCCGTCTGCCGGCGTTCTGCACTTCGATGGGCCGGGTGCTGCTGGCCGGCCTGCCCGTGGACGAGGCCCGCGCCCGCCTGCAAGCCGCTGCGCGGCCGGCACTGACGGCACGCACCGTGGTCGACGTCGACGCCTTGATGGCGGAGATGTTGCGCGTGCGCGAGCAGGGCTGGTGCTTTGTCAACCAGGAACTCGAAAGCGGCCTGGCGTCGATGGCCGCTCCACTGATCGACCGCAGCGGCCGCACCATCGCCGCACTCAACCTGAGTGCGCAGGTGGTTGCGACGCCGCCCGAGCAGATGTTGCAACGCTGCCTGCCGCCGCTGCGCGCGGCGGCGCAGCGCATCTCGAACACCTTGCAGATGAAGGTGTAACGCGCGCCGGCTCGATGCGCTTGCCGAACGCTGCATAGTTATCCACCGAAGCGGGGGACAAAGCTGTGGACAAGCTGGGGCCGGGTGCCAGCGGGCGAGCCAGGGCGGGCGCTGGCGCGAAGTGCTGCCGAAAGTGGCATCCGCATCGGCAGCGACCCGGTACTTGACGCTCGAATCCAAGGAGGCCCTTGCCCATGTCCGAACTCTCACCCTTGCCCGACACACCGCTCGGCCTGTACCGCCACTACAAGGGCGGCGAGTACGAAGTGATCGGCATGGCCCGCCACAGCGAGACGCACGCGCCGCTGGTGGTGTACCGGCCGCTCTACAACGCCACCGGCTGGTGGGTGCGGCCGCGCGCCATGTTCTTCGAGGACGTAGTCGTGGATGGCGAGCGGCGCGCGCGCTTCGAGAAAGTCGGCTGAGTGAAACGCCCGAGGCGGCCTCTACACTGATCTGATCCCCCCTTCTTGCAGCCCGTACCGGCGCCGCCACTCATGCACCCCCTGCGCCGCCTGTTCGGCTATGCCCGCAAGCACCGGCGCGAAGTCTGGCTGGCCAGCTTCTACAGCATGGCCAACAAGTTCTTCGATGTGCTGCCCGAACTGCTCATCGGCGTGGCCGTGGACGTGGTGGTGAATCAGAAGGCGTCGTTTCTGGCGCGGGTGGGCCTGGTCGATCCGAAGCACCAACTGCTGGCGCTGACTGCGCTGACGGCCTTCATCTGGCTGATGGAGTCGTGGACCGAGTACCTGCTGGAGCTGAAGTGGCGCAACCTGGCGCAAGAGCTGCAGCACGCCGCCCGGCTGGACGCCTACGCCCATGTGCAGAAGCTGCCGCTTGAGTGGTTCGAGCGCACCCGTAGCGGCAACCTGATGACGGTGCTGAACGAAGACGTGAACCAGATGGAGCGCTTCCTGAACAACGGGCTGTCCAGCCTGATCCAGGTCTTCATGGGCACGCTGATGGTGGGCGCGGTGTTCTTCGCACTGACCTGGAAGCTGGCCGCGCTGGCGCTCATTCCGGTGCCCTTCATCCTGTATGGCGCGTTCTGGTTCCAAGCCCGCCTCGCGCCACGCTATGCCGCCATGCGTGAAGCCGCAGGCGCCATGTCGGCGCGGCTGTCGAACAACCTGCAGGGCATCGCCACGGTGAAGGCCTTCGCGGCCGAGGACTTCGAGGTCGGCCACATCCGCCAGGCCTCCGACGCCTACCGCGCGCGCAACACCGAAGCCATCCGCTGGTCGGCGGCCATCACGCCAGTGATCCGCGTCGCCATCCTGGCCGGCTTCGCCTTCACGCTGCTCTACGGCGGCTTCCTGGTGCTGGAAGGCGAACTCGGCGTGGGGGTGTACTCGGCCCTGGTGTACCTGACGCAGCGCCTGCTGTGGCCGCTGACGCGTCTGGCCGAGTTGAGCGACATGTACAACCGTGCCATGGCGTCCATCGAACGCGTGATGAACCTGTTGCAGACGCCCGTGACCATCCCCTACGCCGGCCGCCCGCTGCCCAAGGCCTCCGTTCGCGGCGAGCTGGTGTTCGACGGCGTGCGCTTTGGCTACGACGCTGCCGACACCACGCGGCTGGCGGTGGACGGCGTCAGCCTGACCATTGCGCCAGGAGAGACAGTGGCTTTCGTCGGCAGCACCGGCAGCGGCAAGAGCACGCTGACGCGCCTGTTGCTGCGCCTGTACGACACGCGGCCCGGCAGCATCCGCCTGGACGGCACGCCCATCACCGAGTTCGATTTGCAAGACCTGCGCCGAGCCATCGGCTACGTCTCGCAAGACAGTTTCCTGACCGACGGCACGGTGGCCGAGAACATCGCCTACGGCACCGATGCCGGCAGCCACGCGGCCGCACGCGAGAAGATCGTCGCCGCTGCACAGGCCGCCGAAGCGCACGACTTCGTGATGGCGCTGCCGCAGGGCTACGACACCCCCGTGGGCGAGCGCGGCATGAAGCTGTCGGGCGGGCAGCGGCAGCGGCTGGCGCTGGCGCGTGCCATTTTCAAGGACCCGCCCATCCTCGTCCTGGACGAGGCCACCTCGGCGGTGGACAACGAGACCGAGGCCGCCATTCAGCGCTCACTCGACAAGCTGGTGGTGGGGCGCACCAGCCTGATCATCGCGCACCGCCTGTCCACCATCCGGCACGCCACGCGCATCCATGTGATGGAGGGCGGACGCATTGCCGAGAGCGGCAGCCACGAAGCACTGGTGAAGCGCGACGGCTTGTATGCCGCGCTGTGGCGCCTGCAGACAGGCGAGCGGGTCACGCAGCTGCATGGCTGACTCCATCCGCCGCTGCCGTCGGCTTGTACCGCCACGACAAGGGCGGCGAGTACGAAATGGTGCGAAGTGGTGCGATTCGCTGCAACCAAGCTGTCGATCGGCGCTGACAACCGGGACCGCGAGGACGCAGAGTCGGCGTGACGGCACTACTTGTCGGCGGGCTTGATGTGCAAACCCGCCAGTGCCGGCATGGGCAGCACGAGTTCGCGCTGCTCGCCGCCTGCGGCATAGCGCAGGCGCAGGCGCTGCGGGGCAGGTGTGACTGGGAAGAACGCACTGCGCTGTATTTCAGCGCCGGGCGCCAATTGCACCGGCAACTGGAAACCGCGTCGCTTGATCTCGTACTCGATCACCATTGCCTCGGCGTTCGTCTGGCTCTGACTGCGGTAGGCCGAGATGCCCCCAACGATCAGGGCCAGAGGCAGGATCGGCGCTATCACGGTGTAGCCCGCCGCGGTTGCCAGGACCAGGACCCCGGTCACGAGCCCGGTATACCCGATCACCACGATGCGCCCGGCCGTCTTCATGGTTTCGACGTTTCGCGTCGTCTCGCTCTTGAGTTGACCCGGCGCTGTGGTGTGCTTCACGTTGTCGAGGATCTCGTTGGCGAGCTCGATCGAGCGCAGTTCGACCGGCACCCCACCGTCGTTGCGGACTGCCAACGCGTACTCGTCCCAGTCGGCCTCGCGCACCCAACTGGCGGCGTCGTTGCGGACGATCACACGCTGCACGTGGAGCTTCACACCATCGGGGGCTTCGACACGCCAGTCGAGCGTAGTCGCGACGTCGGCGGCAGGCGGGTGCAGGAGCCGCGATTCCCCCGCACAGGCACCGACCAGCAGCACGATGGCGGCGCACAACGCGATCCTCAGCGTGCGCGCGCCGAGGCCCCTGAGGGTACCTTTGGCGAAGTTGGCCAGTGGCTGCATGGTGCGCCTTCGGATAGATTTCTTCGGCCCCAGGCTGGACCCGGTTGCTTTGCCATCGCTGTCATCGTCGCCGGCGCAATGGATCGTGACTGCGCCGAGCCTGCGGTGCACACCACGTTTGACTCCGATCCCACGACAGGAAACGATCGCAGTATCCGCCTGAACACGCAGGACATCCAAGCCCAGCGACTCAAGTCGATACCCCCTCGACAAGAGCCTGATCTAGCAGCGCGTCGACGCTGGTGCTGGTGCGACCGGCCACAGCGCGAGCCCGCCTCAGCGTCCGCCCACCGCCCGCAGAGCGTCAATCGCATCCAGCACCGCCTCCGGCGTCGCCGGCGCGCGCAGCGGCGGGTCGACCTTGTGCCCGCCCACCGCTGACACCGCATCGCGGATCGCGAGCAGGGCCGAGAACGGCAGCAGCAAGGGCGGCTCGCCGACAGCCTTGCTGCGGTGGATGGTGTCGGCCGGGTTAGGTGCGTCGAACAGGGCGGTGTTGAAGCGCGCCGGCACATCGTTGGCCGTGGGGATCTTGTAGGTGCTGGGCGCGTGCGTCAGCAGCGCGCCGGTCTTCGGGTGCCAGACCAGCTCTTCCATCGTCAGCCAGCCGTAGCCCTGGACGAAAGCGCCCTCGACCTGGCCGATGTCGATGGCCGGGTTGAGGCTGGTGCCGACGTCGTGCAGCAGGTCGGCCGCCAGCAGCTTGTGCTCGCCGGTGAGGGTGTCGACGATGACCTCGCTCACCGCCGCGCCGTAGGCGAAGTAGAAGAAGGGCTTGCCGGTCATCGTGGCGCGGTCCCAGCTCAGGCCGGGCGTGGCATAGAAGCCGTCGCTCCACAACTGCACGCGGGCCACGTAGGCGGCCTGCACCAGTTCGTTGAAGGGCGTGTCGCGACGGCCGCTGAACTTCTCGTCGGCCAGGGCGTCGAGGCGTGCACGGATCTGGCGTGCCGCGTCCTGCGCGGCCTTGCCGTTGAGGTCGGCGCCCGTGGACGCCGCGGTGGCCGAGGTGTTGGCGATCTTCTGCGTGTCGGTGGCGGTGCAGCGCACGCACGACAGTGGAATGCGCAACTCGTGCGCCACCACCTGGGCCACCTTGGTGTTCACGCCCTGGCCCATTTCGGTGGCGCCGTGGTTCACCAGCACCGAGCCGTCGGTGTACACATGCACCAGCGCGCCGGCCTGGTTGTAGTGGTTGACGTTGAAGGAGATTCCAAACTTCACGGGCGTGAAAGCGATGCCGCGCTTGAGCACCGGGCTGGCGGCGTTGAAGGCCGCGATCTCGGCACGGCGCTCGCGGTAGCGGCTGCTGCGCACCAGCTGCTCGGTCAGGGGTTCGAGGATGTTGTCCTCCACCGTCTGCAGGTAGGGCGTGACCTGGTTCGAGGTGATGCCGTAATAGTTCGCAAGCCTCACGTCGAGCGGGTCTTTGCCGAGTCTGCGCGCGATGGTGTCGAGGATGAATTCGATGGCAATCGCGCCCTGCGGCCCGCCAAAGCCGCGGAAGGCCGTGTTGCTCTGCGTGTTGGTGCGCGCGCAGTAGCCGTGCATGGCCACGTGCGGCAGCCAGTA
>JANNFB010000130.1:0-6493 GCA_031379365.1 Burkholderiales bacterium | reverse complement strand
CCGCAAGCATGTCAGCAGCGGCATCAAGCGCTTGGTCACCGAGAGCACCCCGCGCCTTGTGCTCGAAGGTGCCCGCGAGCACAACCTCAAGAACATCACGATCGAGTTCCCGCTGCTGCGCCTGGTGGCGGTCACCGGCGTGTCGGGTTCGGGCAAAAGCACGCTGATGCAGGACGTGCTCTACCCGGCGCTGGCGCGCAAGTTCGGCAAGGCGACGGAAACGCCCGGTTCGCACGAACGCCTGCTCGGCGCCGATTGGTTGAGCGACGCCGTCTTCGTCGACCAGAGCCCGATCGGCAAGACGACACGCTCGAACCCGGCCAGCTATGTCGGCGCCTTCGACGAGCTTCGCAAGCTGTTCGCCGAGGCACCGTTGGCGCGCGAGCGCAGCTACAGCGCAGGCATGTTCAGCTTCAACGCCGGCGACGGCCGCTGCCCGACCTGCGGCGGCTCGGGCTTCGAGCATGTCGAGATGCAGTTCCTGTCCGACGTCTACCTGCGCTGCCCGGATTGCGACGGCCGCCGCTACCGGGCCGAGCTGCTCGACGTGAAGATCGTGCGCGGCGACCGCCAGCTTTCGATCGCCGACACGCTCGATCTCACCGTCAGTGAAGCCGTGAGGCTGTTCGCCGACGACCGCGAGGTGGTTCGCGTGCTGCAGCCGATCGTCGATGTCGGCCTGGAGTACGTGCGCCTGGGGCAGCCGGTGCCGACACTCTCGGGCGGCGAGGCCCAGCGCCTGAAGCTCGCCGGCTTCCTGGCCGAGGCCGTCGGCCCCCCTGCGCAGCGCCTGGCGCGCAAGGGCACGCGGTACCTGGTCGACGAGCCGACGACAGGCCTGCACTTCGACGACATCGCCAAGCTGATGCGTGCGCTGCGCAAGCTGCTCGACGCCGGCCACTCCGTGATCGTGATCGAGCACAACCTCGATGTGATTCGCGCAGCGGACTGGGTCATCGACCTCGGCCCCGAGGGCGGCGAGGCTGGCGGCGAGCTGATGTTCGCCGGCACGGCTGAAGAGATTCGCCAGCACCCGACCTCGCACACCGGGCGTGCGCTGGCCGACTACGAGGTAGCGCTGGGACTGGTGCTGCGGGTTGAAGAGGGCCGGCCACTGCAACAAGTGATGCGCGCCGCGCGCCGCCGTGCCCCGATCGACGAATCGATCCGCATCGTCAACGCCCGCGAACACAACCTGAAATCGCTCGATGTCTCCATCCCGCGCGGAAAGTTCAGCGTCATCACGGGGGTGTCGGGCTCGGGCAAGAGCACCCTGGCCTTCGACATCTTGTTCAACGAAGGCCAGCGGCGCTACCTCGAGTCGTTGAATGCCTACGCGCGCAGCATCGTCCAGCCGGCCGGGCGGCCCGAGGTCGATGCCGTGTATGGCATCCCGCCGACGGTGGCGATCGAGCAGCGCCTGTCACGTGGCGGGCGCAAGAGCACGGTGGCCACCACCACCGAGGTCTGGCATTTCCTGCGCCTGCTGTGGGTCAAGCTCGGCCTGCAGCATTGCGCGAAGGACGGCACCGCCGTGCGGCCGCAGAGCGCCGAGAGCATCACCGCGCAATTGCTGCGCGACCATCGCGGCCAGCATGTCGGCCTGCTCGCGCCGCTGGTGGTGGCGCGCAAGGGCGTCTACACCGACCTGGCCAAGTGGGCCAAGGCTCGCGGCCACACGCACCTGCGCATCGACGGCGAGTTCGTCAAGGTCGATCCGTTCCCGCGCATCGATCGCTTCAAGGAGCACACCCTCGAGCTACCGGTCGGTGACCTGGTCATCGACCCAGCGCATGAGGCCGAGTTGCGTGAGTTGCTGACCAAGGCCCTGGACCTCGGCAAGGGCGTGATGCACCTGCTCGCGCCGCTCGACGGCTTGCAGCACGCGATGGCGCAAGGCACGTCGACGCTGGGCATCGGCACGGTGAAGGTTTTCTCGACCAAGCGCGCCTGCCCGACCTGCGGCACCAGCTACCCCGAGCTCGACCCGCGTCTGTTCTCCTACAACAGCAAGCACGGCTGGTGCGGCCATTGCGTGGGCACCGGGCTGGCCTTGACGCGCGATCAGCGCAAGGCCCTTGACGACTCGAAGAAGGACGACGACAACCAGGGCCGCGAGAAAGCCTTCCCGTCCGAGGAAGCGGAAGTCGAGGGCCTGCCGGGCGAGGCCTGCCCGGTCTGCGAAGGCACGCGGCTGAACGCCACCGCGCGCGGCGTGACCTTCGACGGCCAGCCGATCGGCAGCGTCGCGGCCTGGTCGGTGCAGGACGCACGGCGCTGGGTCGGCGGCCTGGCACTCGCTGGCCGCGATGCCGAAATCGCCCGCGACGTGGTCAGCGAAATCCTGAGCCGGCTCGACTTCCTCGAACAGGTCGGCCTGGGCTACCTGACGCTGGACCGCTCCGCGCCGACGCTGAGCGGCGGCGAAGCCCAGCGCATCCGCCTGGCGGCGCAGCTCGGCAGCAACCTACAGGGCGTGTGCTACGTGCTCGACGAACCCACCATCGGCCTGCACCCGCGCGACAACCGCATCCTGCTCGATGCCCTGGCCACCCTCAGTGCACGCGGCAACACGCTGGTGGTGGTGGAGCACGACGAAGACACGATCCGCCGCGCCGACCACCGCATCGACATCGGCCCCGGCGCCGGCACGCGCGGCGGCCGCCTGGTGGCCGAGGGCAGCGTGGCCGACCTGTCGGCGCAAGCCGATTCCGTCACCGGGCGTTTTCTGGCGCACCCGCTGAAGCACCCGCTGCAGGCGCGGCGCAAGATCGAGCGCGACGCCAAGGCGATGCTGTTGCGGGGTGCCTCGCTGCACAACCTGCAGAGCATCGATGTCAAAGTGCCGCTGCAGCGCCTGGTCGCCGTGACCGGCGTCTCGGGCTCGGGCAAGAGCACGCTGGCGCGCGATGTGCTGCTGGCCAACGTGGCGGCGCGCGTCAGTTCACGCGGCAAGGCTGCCGTCACCGGTTGCACGGCGCTCGAGGGCTGGCAGGCTGTCGAGCGCGTGCTCGAAGTCGACCAGACACCGATCGGCAAGACGCCGCGGTCCTGCCCGGCCACCTACATCGGTTTCTGGGATGCGATCCGCAAGCTGTTCGCCGAAACGCTCGAAGCCAAGGCCCGCGGCTATGCCCCGAACCGCTTCTCCTTCAACACCGGCGAAGGCCGCTGCCCCGATTGCGAAGGCCAGGGCGTGCGCACGATCGAGATGAGTTTCCTGCCTGATGTGAAGGTGCCCTGCGACTCCTGCCACGGCCAGCGCTTCAACCCCGAAACGCTGGCGGTGAGCTGGCGGGGAAAAAGCATCGGCGACGTGCTGCGCATGGAGGTCGACGAGGCGGTGGGTTTCTTCGCCTCGATGCCGGCGATTGCCCACCCGCTGCAACTGCTGCATGACGTGGGCCTGGGCTATCTGACGCTTGGGCAACCTAGCCCGACCTTGAGCGGCGGCGAAGCCCAGCGCATCAAGCTGGTCACCGAACTCAGCAAAGTGCGCGACGACATCACGCGGCGTGGCCAGAAGCCGCTGCACACGCTGTACGTGCTCGACGAGCCCACCGTCGGCCTGCACATGGCCGACGTCGAGCGCCTGATCCGCGTGCTGCACCGGCTGGTCGACGGCGGCCACAGCGTGGTGGTGATCGAGCATGACCTCGATGTCATCGCCGAGGCCGACTGGGTCATCGACCTCGGCCCCGAAGGCGGCGCCGCCGGCGGCCGGGTGGTCGTGGCGGGAACGCCCGAGCAGGTGGTGGCGGCCGGCAGCCACACCGGCGCGGCGCTGGCGCCGGTGCTGGCGCGCTGAGACGGTTCAGGCCGAAGCGCGCGCGATCAGCGGGCCGGCCAGGAGGTCAAGCCGCGGCGAGCTGGGGCGGCAGTGCGTCGCCGGTGGGGTGGCCCGTGATCAGCCCGACCGCGCGGCACTGCATGGCAATGGCGTCCTCATGGTCACCCAGACGATCGAACAGGTCCGACACGCGCAGCAGCACGGTGATCTCCCACTGCGGGTCGGCCGAACGCAGGGCCAGGCGCACGGCCTCGAAGCCATGGTCGCGGGCCGCGTCACGCAGGCGATGCGCGCCGCGCGGCTCCTCCTGCTCTTCGAGCAAGGCAGCGCGCTCGATGGCCAGCTCGGCCAGTTCACACAGGGCGTCGACGCTGGCGTCGACAGCCGACAGCCCGCGTGCCAGTTGCAGGCCCCGCTTGGCAAACCAGCCCGCCTCCGCCAGCGCGCCAACCTCGCGGTGGCATCGGCTGACCTGGGCCAAGGTGTGGCTCAACGCACCCGGCTCGCCCGCGGCCTCGGCGGCCTCAAGGGCCAGCATGGCATCGCGCAGCGCCTGGCGCTTGGTTTCGAGATCGGGGTGGGTGTGCATGAGGCCAGTGCGATGAGCCGGGAATGAGCGCAATACTAGGCAGCGATGCGCTCGGCGCGTCCCCCCTGCCTTTGGGGTGGGCCCGCAGGCGTGGGGGAGCGGGGCGACAATCAACGCGAAAGTCGTGACCAAACGCACGGATGACAGGATCGTGACGGACCGTTCCGAACCGGGCCGTGGCTTTCCCGCACCGCCAGGGCTCGCGCAGGCCGTCAAGGAAAACCACAAGCCGGCAACCGGCCCCGTGATTCGACAATCGGCGGACGCCTGCGACAGGCTTCGCACCCCCACCTCCTGGAGTTCCGCCATGACACTTCGCCTCCCCACCCGGCCGCTGGCTGTGGCCCTCGCGGCCCTGGCCACCTGCGCGAGCGCCCAAGCCCAGACCCTCCTGACGGTGTCGTCCTGGTTGCCGCCGGCGCACATCCTGTCCGAAACCCAGAAGGAGTGGTGCGGCGAGCTCGAGAAGAAGACCGCCGGCAAAGCCAAGTGCAACATCCTGCCGCGCGGTGTTGCGGCGCCCCCCGGAACCTTCGACGCCGTGCGCAACGGCCTGGCCGATCTGTCCTACACGGTGCAGGGCTACACCCCGGGCCGTTTCGTCACCACGCAGATGGCCGAAGTGCCTTTCCTGGGCAACTCGTCGGAGACCGTTTCGGTGGCCTTCCAGCGTGCCTATGCCAAGTACCCGGCGATCGCGGCCGAACACCAGGGCGTCAAGGTTCTGACGGTCTTCACCCACGGCCCCGGCATCGTCTTCAACACCAAGCGCGCGATCGCCAAGGCCGATGACCTGGCCGGGCTGAAGTTTCGCGTCGGCGGCGGCATGGTCAACGAGATCAGCAAGTCGCTCGGCATGAACGTGACCCTCAAGCCAGCGCCCGAGAGCTACGAGTTGCTGTCCTCCGGCGTGATGGACGGCACCCTGTTCCCCGCCGAATCGGTCGAGTCGTTCAAGATCGACAAGGTCATCAAGTACGGCACCAGCTTCCCCGGCGGCCTGTACAACACCGCCTTCGTCTTCATGATGAACCAGGCCACCTACGACAAGCTGCCGGCCGACGTGAAGAAGGCCGTCGATGAGCTGTCGGGCGAGTACGCGGCCCGCATGTTCGGCCGCGGTTGGGACAAGGTCGACCGCCGCGGCATGGCCTTCATGCAGGCCGCGGGCGTGCAATTCACCAAGGCCGATGCGGTCTTCGTCAAGGCCGTCCAGGAGAAGACCGCAGCGGTGGAAGACAAGTGGGCCAGCGCGGCCGAGGCCAAAGGCTTGAAGGATGCGAAAAAGGTGCTGGCCGACTTCCGCGCCGACATCAAGAAACTCGAGAAGTAAGCCCGGCGTGTCGGTCGCCGCGCTCAAGCGCACGCTCGAAGCGCTGTGCGGCACCTTGGCCGCATCCGCCCTGTTCGGCATCATGTGGCTGACCCTGGTCGACGTGGCCGGGCGCAAGCTGGCCAGCACCTCGGTGCCGGGCTCGCTCGAGCTGACCGAGATGCTGATGGTGCTGGTGATCTTCGCCGGCCTGCCCCTGGTGTCCTTGCGCGGCGAGCACGTGGTCTTTGACTCTCTCGACCCGCTGCTCGAGCGCTGGTTGCGGCGCGCCCAAGGGCTCGTTGTCGAGCTGCTGTGTGCCGCAGCACTGGCCGGCGTGGCCTGGCTGATGTGGGTCAAGGCCGGCAACATGATGGACTACGGTGACACCTCGGCGCAGCTGAAGATTCCGCAGGGGCCTTTCGTCTATGTGATGAGCGCGCTGTGCGCATTGACCGCCCTGGTGCATCTGCTGCTGATCCTGGCGCCCACCGGGCACCATCACCCTGGCGTCGACGAACCCGGCGGCGCCCTTTGAGCGCGCGGTCGTCGCAGCGAAGGATCCACGGGATGGGGGATGCCTCATGCAGCCCATCCGCGCCGCCATCTCCTGCTTGCGACCCAATGCGGACACTGACGAACTGCTCGCGATACGGCGGCGCGGCAACGGGGCCACCGGGCCGGGGGGGGGCCGGTACAAGGGGGGGGGGGGCGGGGGTGCGAGGGCCACGGGGGGCGGGGCGGGGGGGGGGCGCCGGGGCCACACCCCCGCGAGGCGCGGCGCACGGTGGTCGAGCCACGG
>JANNFB010000124.1:0-3697 GCA_031379365.1 Burkholderiales bacterium | reverse complement strand
TGCGCCACCGACATGCCGCCGATCGCCGGCAGCCATGTGCTGCTGGCCGTGGGCCGGCGCGCCAATACCGATGGCATCGGGCTGGACGCCGCCGGCATCGCCACCGACGCACGCGGCTACATCACCGTGGACGAGCAATGCCGCAGCACCAGCGCCGAAGGCGTGTGGGCCGTGGGCGACTGCAACGGCCGCGGCGCCTTCACCCACACGGCCTGGAACGACCACGAGATCGTCGTCGCCAACGTCTTCGACAACGACCCGCGCCGCATCAGCGACCGCATCCCCTGCTACGCCCTCTTCATCGACCCGCCACTCGGCCGCATCGGCGCCAACGAGACGGAGGCCCGCGCGCTGGGCAAGCCGCTGCTGCGCGCCAAGATGCCGATGCAACGTGTGGGCCGCGCCCGCGAAGCCGGCGAGACGCAAGGCTTCATGAAGGTGCTGGTCGATGCCGAGAGCCGGCGTTTGCTCGGCGCTGCGATCCTGGGCATGAGTGGCGACGAGGTGATCCACGGCATGCTGGACATGATGGCTGCGGGGCAGACCGTGGATGCGATCGCGCGCACGATGCACATCCATCCGACGGTGTCGGAATTGGTGCCCACGCTGTTGCAGCAGTTGAAGCCGATGGCGTGAGCAGCGTGTTGCGGCTTGTCGGTGACCGGCCGCTGGGTGACGTCCAGCGGTCCGACGTGCGGCGCTCCTGGCCGGCAAAGCACGGCCAGGAGCTACCGTTGGAGAAAGGCGGCTGTCTGGCAGATCATCGACGGCATGATTCCGGTCAAGGCTAGGCACGTCAGTCAGTGAGGGTATGTCTGTCATCGCGGGCTCCGAACAGCGAACTGCTGTGCAGCAACTCAGCATGTGGGTAACCGGGTCTTAACACTGCTGCAAGGCGTGATGCCGACCAGCTGGTCCAGTCTGGATGGGGTCGTCTCCGGAGGGTCACGACATCCCCGCAGCGGTCGTTCCGGCGAGAGCGCATCCATAGTCCTCTGCAGGGAATTCCCGCAAACCAGCGGTCCCGACCATCAGCTCACTGTGGCGGGCGCCTTCTGGCACCGGGTTCAGTTTGACGAGTCAAGTCGTCAGCCTGCGGCCAAGCACAAGTCAGCGGGCACCCGAGGCTGTCCCTGCATCGGCGCGGCTGTCGATTCGTCGCGGGCCGACGGTTGCGCTGAACTTGACTGCCTACAGTCGTACGCGTTGACTCCCATTTGCCCAACACCGCAAGGAACCCTCCATGAAAAACCGCCGTCTCGCCATGCTGTTCCTGCTGATAGCGGCCCTTGCCGGAGCGGTTCAGGCGCAAGCCCAGCCAATTGCCACCGCCAGCAGTCTGGTGGGCAGCTGGACCGTGGACCTGCGCCCACGCCGCGACGCCGCTCCATACCTGCGAAAACTGGTCATCACCGCGGTGACGGAAGGGCGTATCGAGGGTCACTTCTACGACGGCAGCCCCGTTCAAGCTGGCCGCATCAACGTCAGCTCAGCGCCTGAACCGCACTTCGCCTTCTTTACCGATCCTGGGGAGGGCATCTATCAAAGCTCTGGACGCCAGGTTTCGCGGGATCGCTTGGAGGGCATGACGCTGTCGACAACCCGCGGCTTCTTGCTGCCGTGGTCCGCGGTCCGCGATACGGCGCCGTGACTGTTTGCAAGACCCCCGCGCTTTTTGCGCCCAGTGTCTCGAACAGACGGTAGAGCCGCCACAGGCCAAAGATCCAGGCGTCGGCAAGTGGGTGCCACCCAAGAAATCAGAACCACCACGCACGCGTATCGATCTGACTCTCGGGCAGGTCGGGCACTCCGCTGGCGAGGGCGCGGCCCGATGGCCCCCGCCACCACGAGTCGGGACTAAGCCACGAGAATCCACAGCACCCCGCTTCCAGAAGGCTTCGTCGTGCGCCTCTCCCTGTCGCTTCAGCTTGCCCTATCGGTGCTGGCCGCCCTGTCGGTCTTCACCGGCCCGTCCCGCGCCGCCGGGGTCGGGGCCGAGGCCCCTGCGACGACGCTTGACGCCGCTGTCGAGCGCGAGCACGCAGCCAACCGTTTCGACGGCGTGGTGCTGGTCGGCCGCGACGGGCAACTCGTCTACCACCGCGCCATTGGCTGGGCGGACCGGGCCCGCCGCCTGCCGCACCGCGTGGACGAGCCCTGGCCCTGGGCCTCTGTGAGCAAGCAGGTAGCGGCAGTTCTGGCCATGCAGTTGGTCGAGCAGGACCGACTCTCGCTGGGCGCGCGGCTGGACGCGCTGCTGCCAGGTTTTGCCTCGCCGCAGGCCGAGTCAATCACGCTGCGGCAGCTGCTACAGCACACCTCGGGCCTGCCCAATCCGGACGATTCGCCGCCGCGCGGCAACGGCGAGCAGGCCGTGCCGTCGTTCTACGCAGCTCGGTTCAGTGACGCTGCCGATGCGATGCGTGCGGCGCTGGCCTACTGCGCCGGGCCACCGCGCGCTGCCGCTGGAGCGGGCTTCTCGTACAACAACTGCGACACCTGGGTGCTGCAGGCCGTGCTGCAAAGGGTCACAGGTCTGCCCTACATCGAATTGCTGGAACGCCAGCTGGCCTCGCCGCTGCGGCTTCCGCGGCTGGCGATGGCGGCGCCCGGTGGGGCCTCACGCGGCGCTCAGCTTGGCTACCTGGAGGACGGGCGGGCCGAGCCCTTCTTCAATTTGGCCAGCTACGGCGCAGGAGGGGCGCTGATCGGCACGCCCGAGGAGTTGTGGCGCTTCGACCACGCCTTGATGCAGGGCGGGCTGCTGGGAACCGAGGCGCTGAAGACGCTGTGGCAGGGCACGCCCCAGCTTGGCTACGTGGCGCTGGGCGCCTGGAGCTTCCCAGCGCGGCTGCCGGGCTGCGCTGAGCCGGTGGGCCTGGTGGAGCGCCGCGGTCAGATCGGCGGCGTGCAGGTGCGCAACCTGCTGGCGCCGGCCTTGGGCGCAGCGCTGATCGTCTTCAGCAACACTGCGGCTACCGAGTTTGGCGAAATCTGGCAAAGCCGCGGCCTGGCGCATGAACTGGCCGGCGCGGCGTTCTGCAGTTCGCCGGCGACCGCTGCGAGGCCCGGCGGCTGACGCCACAGTCTGCGCTGCGGCGCGAGTCGGCGGCTGCACTCGTGGTCGCCCGCCTGCCCTCCTGGCCCCGTGTTCGACGACAGCCAGATCGTCCTCTCGACCTCGCTGATCGCGTCGTTCGTGCCGACCTGCAGCATCAAGCCAACGAAGCGCTGTGAGAACGTCGCAGCGACAACTGGCCACCCTGGCCTGCAGGCGCTCAAAGTCGTTGGCCGCGTCAATGCTGCGAATGACGGCTTGGAGGCTCTCCGTTCATGCGATGGAGTGTCGGCAACGGGTCGGGTACCGTCCATCGACACAACGCAGCGAGCGGCAGGCTCAGCGCATAGCCAGCATTTGAAGGATCGCATTCGACGACCGGGACCTGACGTGCAGCTTCAGGCGCAGAGGATCAGTCCCATGCCGAACTCGGCGCGGCACTTTGCGCAAGACCACACACCATGCAACCCCTGAACGAGCACCGTCGTCACCAGTCGATCGAACTTGAGCGCAGTCGCGGCCTCGGAACTGCAGGTGCCGTGGCGCGAACTGGCCGGGGTTTCGCAACGTACGGGTGCACGGCTACCTCGGCATCGACATTGCAGCCGTGTGGTCGGTCGTCGAGCATGACTTGCCGCG